>NZ_JAQPZO010000006.1:0-128871 GCF_037619445.1 Exiguobacterium sp. USCH10
GTTCCTCCTTTTGATGACGGGCGAACTTGGTGTTTACCTTCTTCTTTCCCCGTTTGTAAGGGTTCGAAGTATGTATCGGGCTTTTTCTTCGGCCATCGAGGCCTCAGAAAAAGACAAATGGCCGCCAAAGGTGGCGACCATTCGTGTGACTCGTCCCACGGCGCCCCGACTCCTGCAGGAAAGCAATCCGAAGGAGACCCAGCAGCGACCTGAGTCGCGATGCGGCTCCGGGATTGCCTGCGGAAAGCGTGGGCGCCGGAAGGACGAGTTCGAACATCTTATTTGTCAACAAGCTGACCATCGATTTTTCGATGGTCTGACTTGTTAGTTCGCGAGCGGATGTTTCAAAAGATAGTCTTCGATTTGATCAATCGTTTCTTTCAACACGCCGTCTGCGAATGGCGATTTGAGACCAGCCAGTTCAACGAGCTCGAGGAACGAGCGGCTTCCGCCTGCCTGACAGAGTGTGAGGTAATCGCTCCAAGCCGCTTCACGGTCTTCATGCATGCGCACCCAGAACTGGAACGCACACACTTGCGCAAGCGTGTAGTCGATATAGTAGAACGGACTTTGGAAGATATGCCCTTGTTGGTGCCACCATGCACCTGATTCGAGATAGTCGTTCGTCTCATAGTCACGGTGCGGAAGGTACACCTTCTCCAAATCACGCCATGCCTGACGACGCTCGGCAGCTGTCATGTCCGGATTGCGGTACACGACGTGTTGGAACTCATCGACGAGCACGCCGTACGGAAGGAACGTCATGCTGCCAGCCAAATGGTTGAACTTGTACTTGTCGACTTGGTCGCCGAAGAAGAGTTCCATCCATGGCCAACAGAAGAACTCCATTGACATCGAATGAATCTCGCACGCCTCATATGTCGGGAAAGCGTATTCCGGAGTCGTCAAATGGCGGCTCTCGTACACTTGGAAGGCGTGACCGACTTCGTGTGTGAGGACGTCGATGTCTCCGGCTGTCCCGTTGAAGTTCGAGAAGATGAACGGGAGACCTTCTGACGGCAAGTACGTGCAATATCCGCCGCCAGCTTTACCTGGTTTCGCCGTCAAATCGAGGGCGCCGCGTTCTTGCATGTATTGGAAGAATTCGTCTGTCTCGTTCGAGAGTTCCTGATACATCTTGTTGCCGCCTTCGATGATGAACGACTCATCCCCTTGAGGTGTCGCATTACCGTCCGGGAAGACGAATGACTCGTCGTAATAGTAAAGATGATCGACACCGATTCGTTTCGCCTGCTTCTCTTTTAACGCAGAAGCGAGCGGGACGATGACGTCGCGGACTTGTTTGCGGAAGTTATCGACCATCGACTCGTCATATCCGACGCGTTGCATGCGAGCATAGCCGAGTTCAACGAAAGACGGGAAGCCAAGTGCGTGTGCGATTTCTGTACGCACGCGTACGAGTTCTCCGTAAATCCGGTCGAGCTCGTCACCGTTGTCAGAAAGGTATGTATAGCGGGCAACGGATGCGGCTTTACGGACATCACGGTCAGGTGACTGAAGGTATGGACCGAACTGTGACAAGTTGAGCGTTTTGCCGTCAAATTCGATTTGCGCAGCAGACATGACCTTTTGATAAGCCGTCGCGAGGCGGTTCTCTTCCTGCAATTTCGGGATGAGCGACTCCTCGAATGTCTCGAGTGCACGCTCGGCGAGAGAGAATAACTGGCTACCCCATTCCGCTTCGAGTTCAGAACGAAGCTCGTGGTTCGTCAAGACGCGGTAGTATGCTTGAATCTCTTTCTCATAGACCGGTAGTGCATCGTCGAAGAAAGATTGTTCTTCCTCATAAAAAGCGTCGCGTGTGTCGACCGAGTGTCGGATCGCGACGAGTTGACTTTGTGTCTCAAAGTCGTTCCGTTCCTTGTTGATTTGACGAATGAGTTCATTCGCTTCCTCTAGTGTGCTCGCTTGCTGTAATTCGGCAGAATAGTCCGACAATCTGCTGTTCAAAGCGTCCAAGTCGGGCCGTTCATATGACAATTTTGTGAAAGTCGTCATTGTAAGCGCCTCCATCGTGTGAAATTTTTATAAAGTGTAAAAAGGGCTTGCAAAAGCGATTGCACACTCGTATTCTTACGATGTGTAAAACGATTTCGCACTACCTTATATCTACTATACCGTTAATAAGGTAGGGATTGAAGTTTTAGCTTTTCGGGTATAAAAGTGAAGACTTCGATTCAATAGAACATGTTGGAGGGATTAAGCTATGGGATTCTTTAAAAAACTATTTGGTGGTAAAGAAGAACAACTCAACGCGGTTTCACCGCTTACAGGAAAGGTCGTCGACATCACGAACGTACCGGACCAAGTATTCTCACAAAAAATGATGGGTGACGGAATTGCGATCGAGCCGACTGAAGGCAAAGTCGTTTCACCAGTTAGCGGAACAATCGCAACGGTATTCCCGACGAAACACGCGATCGGCATTAACGCAGACAACGGTGCAGAGTACTTGATCCACATCGGTTTGGATACGGTAAACCTTAAAGGTGAAGGCTTCGAGACACACGTCACAGAAGGTCAGTCTGTCAAAGCAGGCGACCCGCTCGTCACGTTCGACCTCGACTTCATCAAAGCGAACGCTCCATCTACAATCACTCCGATCATCATCACGAACCATGACAGCTTTGGCGTGAACAAACTTGTCGCAGAAGGCGACACGGTGACAGCTGGATCTTCAGAAGTCGTCGAATTGACGAAGAAATAAGAGAACGATTCATGACTCGGGAGCCTACGCTTCCGAGTATTTTTTTGTGAATTCGGGAATTATAATGAAGAGAGGGAAGGGGGAAATGAGATGGATGGTAAAAATGCACCATATCGGGGATACGGAGACCGGATTCGAATCTTGCGAGAGCGGGCTGGATTATCGATTGAGACGCTTGCGGAACAAATCGGCGTCGCCCCATATTTTATTCGACGTACGGAACTGAGTGAGGTCTATCCGACGATGCCTTACATAGAGGCGCTCGCAGAAGCTCTGCGCATCGATTCCAATTATTTGGCGCGTCACATTTGGACGGGAGAGTCGCTCAAAGTGTTGATGCGAGGGAAAGTACCCGAAATTGAACAGATGAAGCTCGCCTATGAAGAAGCGATGCACGGAAAGTCCGTCGAGGAGATGCAGCGACAACTCGAGGAGCGGATGCGCATCTTCGACCTGATGCACGAAGAAGAATTACAACGAATCTTTGAAGAGGACGAAGAGCCGACGTCGCACCATGCGCTCGAAGCACTCGTCGACGCCGTCCTTGACCTCGGACGTTCCCATGATTCAAATCCAAATCGTCACATCGTCCCGTTCGCTCGTTACGTGGAACGACTCGTCCCCGATCAGTTCGCGGACAACTCGTTCCAGTATGCAGAGTACAGCGTCGTGGACAAATCATATAAATTACAATGAGTGAGACAGGTATGAATCTAAAAAAATGACCAGGAGAATCATTCTCCTGGTCATTTTCATTGATCAGCGCATCGGACGCGCTTCGTAGCGTACTTTCGGACGTGTGCCGGCAAGTAAAAAGCCGAGCACGATATTCAAGATTGTGAGCACCCATCCGACATACCCGAACGTGTAAGCGAGACTCGCCAGCACCGTTTGCCAGTCGAGCAGAGCTGCTGCGTCGCCGCGGAATGTGAAGCGGATGACGGTGAAGCCAATGAGTGTCGTTGCAGTAATCATGATGCCGATCCATGCGCCACCGAAGCGAGACGTTTGTGGACGTCTGCTGACCGGATACCAAAACGCGAGCGTTCCGATAAACGTACTACCTGCATACGCAAGCAGGATTTGCCATAACGCATCCGCGTCTAAGAAGACGGTGTAACAGATGAACGTCGTGAGCGTCGTCATAAACGTAAAGATTAAGGCCGCGAGTAATCGTGATCGCATAGTTCGTTTTCCTCCTCATTTTGCACATTCTTTAGAGTAAACGAAAACGAATTTGCTGTAAACGTTATTGGCGGTTTTGTAATATTTGTCGCCATTGTTTAATGGCGTTCGTTCCATAGAACAAGACACCGCCACGGTAGAATTTCGAGCCAATCCAAAGCGTCACGCCAATCGTTCCGATGAGTAAGCCGATTGAGAGGGCGACTTCCCACACGGCCACATCGACGAGCATGACCCGAAGGAACATGAGCATCGGGGCGAAGAATGGGACGAACGAGAGAATCGTCACGATGGTCGCGTCTGGATTGTTCAAGCCGAACATCGCCACTAAGAATGCTGCGACGAGAAGCATGATGACCGGCATGACCATCTGTTGGGATTCTTCGACGCGGCTGACGAGTGAGCCGAGGACGGCGAAGAGTGATGCGTACAACAAGTAGCCGAGTAGGAAGAAGACGAGTAAGTAGATGACAGCTCGCGCATTCCCGGCGTTTTCGATGACGGTCGTCGCTAACTCACTGCCGCTCGCGCTGACATAACCAAACCCGAGGAAGATCCCGATCTGAATGAGGGCGAGCGTTCCGATGGCGGACACCTTGGCGAGCATGTGCGTCACCGGATGCGTCGTCGAGATGATCAATTCCATGACACGCGACGACTTCTCGGTCGTCACTTCTGTCGAAATCATCGATCCGTACGTGATGATCGAGATGTAAAGGAGCATCAACATGACATAGACGAGTGCCGAAGACGAGAGCAACTCATCTGAGTTCTCACCGCCGCGCCCGAGATACGATTCATCGAGCTGAATCGGTTCACTGAGGGCCGTGATGACGGCCGGGTCAACATCGGCTGATTCGATCAATTCCGCATTACGCAATTGCTGAAGCGACGTTTGCAAGATGGTCGTGAATTCCTGCTCTGGGCGTTCCGAGATGACACGTGCGTCGTAACCGTCGACAAAAGCAACGACTCCGTATTCGCCGTCATTGATTCCGGCGCGTGCCTCTTCTTCGGTGATGTCACTCGTGGCAACGTCTTCATAGCCGAGCGACTGCATCGTATCGACGAGCGCTGTGTTTTCCGTTACGACGAGGGCGCTCGCTTGTTCTGAATCCTCGAACGAGGACATGATGCGGTCGATGTTCGTAAATCCGAAGATGAATAGAATCGTCAACGCCGTCGAGATGACGAACGCTTTCGAACGGATCCTCGACTTGAGGGTGAATGCATAGAGCGGTCCAAAGTTATGAAACATGCTGTCCGACCTCCTTGATAAAGATGTCATTGAGCGATACCGGTTGACGCATGAACGTCTTGACGTTCGCCTGATGGCGGACGAGTGTCGATAGGACGACGTCGCTATCTTCAAATGAATGTAGACGTACTAAATGGCCGGACTTATACGGCTCGATTGTCTCGATGACCGGGAGTGATTCGAGCACGTGAATCTGGTCCGTCTCGATGAAGAGAGCTGGCTCGGCGTAACGCGATTTGATGGAGGGTACGTCACCACTGACGACGGCACGTCCACCTTTCAAAATGCCGACATGTTGACAGAGCTCTTCGACATGTTCCATCCGGTGACTCGAGAAGACGATGGTCGTTCCGGCGTCACGCAAAGCGAGCACCTCGCGTTTAAGGATTTCGACGTTGACCGGGTCGAGTCCACTGAACGGCTCATCTAAGATGACGAGCTCGGGGTTGTGGAGCAGCGCTGCCACGAGTTGGATTTTCTGCTGATTCCCTTTTGACAGTTGCTCGACGCGCATCGTCTCATACTGAGGAATCTCTAGCCGTTCGAGCCATGATTTGACCGCACGTTTGGCATCGCTTGAACGCATGCCTTTCAAACTGGCTAAAAAGACGAGTTGTTCACGAACTTGCGACTTCGGGTATAGTCCTCGTTCCTCGGGTAAGTATCCGACAATCCGATGGTCGACCGCTTTGCCGTTCCATGTGATGCTTCCATCGGTCGGTTTCAAAATGTCGAGGATCATCCGGAACGTCGTCGTCTTGCCGGCACCGTTCGCTCCGAGAAGACCAAACATCTCTCCTTGTGGCACGCGGAACGTGAGGTCGTCGACAGCGGAGAAGTCACCGAATTCTTTGGTGACTCGTTCAATCTGTAATGCCATGTTCTTATACCTCCTTAGAATGTCTCTCTTCTTATCGTACGCCACCGTGAGCAAAAAGTTTCACTTTTTCTAGCAAATGATTTATCTTGAAATCAAGATAATAAAGGAGGATGACAATGAATACGCAGTCTACAGGCATCCATCACATCTCATCGATGGTACAAGACCCGCAACGTACGCTTGATTTCTATGGACAAGTACTCGGTCTTCGTTTCGTGAAGCAGACCGTCAATTTTGATGACCCGGGTACGTATCATCTCTATTTCGGGGATGAGGTCGGCACACCGGGAACCGTCATCACCTTCTTTCCAATCCCTGGGTTAGGGAAAGGACAGGTCGGGAGCGGTCAAGTCGGCGTGACGACATATCTCGTGCCGGCAGGAAGTTTACCGTTCTGGGAAGAAAGACTACAACAGCATGGAATTGCGACCGTCGCCACGGAACGGTTCGAGGAGCCGTCACTTCTGTTTGAAGACCCGGACGGACTCGTCGTCGAACTCGTCGCTCGACCGACGACGAAACAGACGCGCTGGGTCATCCCAGGCGTCACGAAGGATGAGGCGATCGTCGGATTCGCGGGCGCGACATTATTATCAAAAGCACCAGACGAAACCGTACGCTTGTTGACGGAACTGTTTGGATTTGAACGAGTCGGAGAAGACGAGGAATGGGTACGGCTGAAAGGGGCGGCTGACTATGGGAACGTCATCGACGTCAAAAAGACGATTCTTCCGAACGGTGTGCCCGGAACGGGGACGGTCCACCATATCGCTTGGCGGGTCGCGGACGGTGAACACTATCCGACGTGGCAAGACGCCATCTTTGACCTTGGATTGAGACCGACCGAAGTGAAAGAACGAAACTATTTCCGCTCGGTTTATTTCCACGATGCCGGACGGATCTTGCACGAACTCGCGACAGACGTACCTGGGTTCACCGTGGACGAATCCATCGACACGCTCGGTGAGACGTTACGCCTACCACCATGGCTTGAAGCGGACCGTGACAAGATTGTCCGCACGCTACCAACGATTACAATCCCGAAAGGAGAACGGATATGATTCATCAATTCATTCAAGGAACGAAAGAGACGACGCTCGTCTTATTGCACGGAACAGGGGGGAGCGAGCAAGACTTGATCCCGCTCGCAAAAGAGTTATCACCGGAATCGAACGTCCTGACGCTACGAGGGGATGTCCTTGAGAATGGGATGACCCGCTTCTTCCGTCGTCACGCGGAAGGCGTGCTCGACCTCGAAGATTTAAAGAAACAGACGGAGCGCTTCCTTCAGTTTTTAGATGATGCGGCAGCGGAATATGACATCAAACGCGACAAGATGATCCCAATCGGATATTCGAACGGGGCGAACTTGATTGGTTCGGCACTATACCGTCAACCAGCATTCGCCGCTTCACTCTTGTTCCATCCGATGGTCCCGGACCGTTCGCTCACATTGCCTGACTTGTCAGGTACGAACGTATTCATCTCGGCAGGAGAGCGCGACCCGATTTGTCCGAAAGCAGAAACAGAAGAGCTGACATCGACACTCCGGAATGCCGGAGCGGACGTCGAGCTCTTCTATCATACGGGTGGGCATGAAGTGCGCATGGAAGAAGTCGAGGCGGCACGGACATGGATCGCCGCTCACCTCGACTAATTCGTTCAAGCCATTTTTTTCGGTTTGTTCGGACGAGAATAGACGACGAGGACACCTCGGTCAATCAAATAGGCGGCGAATAAACGTTTCGCTTCCTCAGCATGCACGGTTCGGTCGATTTGGATATACAATCGGCCGAGCTTTTTTTGTGAGGTTCGCGTGAGCAACCAGATCGAGTCGAGCGTATACTGCCAGCTCTGAAGCGTGTCGCCACCGATGTATAAGTACCGGTTTTGGGTGCGCTCGAGCAGATAGTTGAGCCACCAGACGTCACGGACCAATTTGGCGCACACACCGAGCGCGAACGTGAGACCGAGGAAGGCCATACTAGACAACACAGGATGAATGGCAGAGAACCCGTTACGGACCGACTCAAAGGCAACCATCAGTAGCCCGACGGAAAAGCTGCTGATTAACCACCAGAATCCGAAGTTAGAGAATGAACGTTTCGGGTCGTGCACCATATGATGTCGATTCCGGATGATCGAAGCCATTCTCTCCACCTCCTTTATTAGAATATTCTGAATATTTAGTAACACTACTATACTATACTGTACCCAATCCCGTCTATTTGAATACGCCCACAACGTGCTGAATCGTGAGGATTTTTTGACGTTTCGGCTTGCAATACGCGAATTATGGGAATGATGACAGTGAAGACATGAAAATTTTGTTGAAACGTAATTTCACTTGGCGAGGGAATCGATTATGATAGGTGAGGGATTTTTCCATCTGACCTTCCATGCAGTCCGTGTGCGAATTGAACGTGAAAACATGAAGGTCAGCTTCATCGCAATCATCATAAAGAACTAGAGGGAATGTTATGAGAAATTATTGGTATGACAATATTAAGGGAGTACTCGTCTTACTCGTCGTGTTCGGTCACTTGTTGACGGACGTCCGCGGCGCTTATGACGACATTCTTCCGAAGTGGGTGTATTTGTTCCTGTACACCTTCCATATGCCGTTATTCATTATGCTAAGCGGTTACTTCTATCGGGAGAACCGTTATTTACGTGTGATCCAGTTGTTCGTCGTCTACGTCATTTGGCAAGTCATTCTCGGGTCATGGTTCGCCTTCACAGAAGGCATCCCGATTTTCTCGCTGGAGAATCCGGGGCTGAATCTGTTGAAACCGTATTGGGCACTCTGGTATTTGATGGCGATCATTTTCTGGTACATCATCACCCCGTACGTGACGCAGCTGAAAGGGTATGTGCTATACGCGCTTCTATTTGCGCTCCTGTTCGGATTCCAGGCGGAGGCGACCGGCTATTTCGCGTTACGCAAAGTAATCATGTTCTATCCGTTCTTCTTGATTGGGAACTGGATGTCTGAACGGAACACACTCAACTTCTTTGAATTGCCGAAACGAGCCGAACAACGGAACCGCTACCGGATTGGTGGAGCGATCGTCTTTGTCACCTTGACGATTGGCCTGTTGATTTCCATGCGCGTCCAACAAGATGACACGTTCTATCATATCGGAAACTTGTTCAAGTTCCGCTTCGCTTATGATACGGCGGTGCCGGAGGCGATGTGGAGCGGACCGTTCGCTTTCTTGATCGTCTATACGGTGTCACTTCTCATGTCGATCAGTTTCGCGCTCATCATTCCGGGACGAAAACTACCGGTCTTTTCGAGAGCTGGACGATATAGCTTGTATGTCTATCTCGTTCACGTCTTCTTCGTCGTCGCTTGGAAGGCATTCGTGCCGGCTGGATTCATGCCGACGTCGTGGATGCAATTGCTCGTCTTGTTCGGTGTCGCATTCGTGATGGTACTCGTGATTATCAGTCCGCCGATGGTCCGTCTCTTACGTCCGCTCGTCGAGATTGACGTGAGGCGCGTACAAAATACGAAGGGTGTGAAAGGGTAAAGTCTTTTCTAAACGCTTCATTTCCGCTACACTTTATAAAGAGGAAACGAAACTAGAGTTAAGGAAGTGACCCTATGCCATACGAAAATGGAATGCACAGCACAGAAGGTGACGTGAACGTCTCACGTCACGTCGTAGAAATGATCGCCGCAGTCGCGGTCAAAGAAACGAAACACGTATCGTTCACGCAAGAAGACACGAAATTGTCAGAGCGTGCGCTCATGAAGCATGTGAAAGTCGATGAGTCAGAAGAAGGCATCACGATCAACTTGTCACTTTATATCGCATATGGGCAGTCAATCATCAAAACGGTGACGGCGGTTCAAGAGCGAATCACGCAAGATATGGATACGATGCTTGCGATGACACCGCGTTCGGTGAACGTGAAAGTCGTAGGGATCCAACTGTAAATGAGAGAGGAGAGCAGAGAGCTCTTCTCTTTTTTTGATTTTTGCGAAAACGGTTGCATCAAGATAACGTTTTCATTTATAATAGAAATCGAACAAGTGCAACCGTTTGCATCATTGACCAAACGTGCGACGGGTACTTGTCAAGTTCCCTAAATGTAGTCTGACGACACAAGCATTTGAAGGAAAGGCGGAAAGCATGTATGTCAACGATTGAAGCAGTGATTTTCGATTTGGACGGTGTCATCACTGACACGGCAGAGTACCATTACCTCGCTTGGAAGCAGCTCGGTGAAGAGCTCGGAATTCCATTTGACCGCGAATTCAACGAAACGCTCAAAGGGGTGAGTCGGACTGAATCGCTCGAGCGGATCCTTACGCTCGGCGGAAAACAGAACGACTTCACGCCGGAAGAGAAAGAAGAACTCGCTCAAAAGAAAAACGAGCATTACGTTGAACTCATTCAACATATCTCATCTGACGATCTTCTTCCTGGTATCGTTTCATTCCTGGATGAAATCAAAGAGGCGGGACTTAAAATCGGAATGGCGTCTGCTTCAAAGAACGCATTTGCGGTTGTTGACGCACTAGGTGTCCGTCATTACTTCGACCATATTGTCGATGCAGCAACTGTCGCCCAGTCAAAACCACACCCCGAAGTGTTTTTGAAAGCCGCTTCTGCCCTTGGCGTGAAACCCGAACTCGCCATCGGCGTTGAAGACGCGGCTGCCGGCGTAACTGCAATCAAAGCGGCAAACATGTTTGCTGTCGCCGTCGGGGAAGAATCGATGCTTGGTCATGCAGACCTCATCGTCGCTTCTACCGACGAACTTTCACTCGATCGCATCCTCGAACGCGCTCGCGTGTAATGGACTACAATCATCTTCCGTGAGACGGCGACTGCCCCGAACAGTCGCCGTCTTTTTATAGTCCAAAAGTCCCGAATAGACAATATTGCCCAAAAAGAGATGACAAGTACATTACAAATCCGTTACACTTTTATAGAAGATATCAAGGGATTATTAGGAATTACTGATTTAAAATAGGGAATTCCTAAAATTAATTGGATGTAGAAGGGGATTTGTGTATGGAATCTACGAATGTGAATGAACACATTTATCGAGAATTGATGGAAATCGAAGAATCGTATCGTCAATTGCAACGACGTGCGGAATATTTGATTGCAGAATTGAGTCGAGATAAAGAAGAGATAGACTCAACGGCTGATGTATCAAAACGCCTACGTCCACGTCGTGTAAATCAGCGTTATCCGCTCGAAGTATATGTTCATCAAGTGACGGATCTTTTGAAAGAGCGTCAGACGATGAGCGTACGTGATATCCAAATGGAACTCGAACTTCGTTACCGCCATCACATTAGCAACATTTACCAATTGATGGTGAAGATTGAAGGGGTCAACCCAGAGATCAAAAAGATTGGCCGCGGCCTCTATACATATGAACCAGCAGAAGAAGTAGCCGTGACATTTTCATAAGCTTGAGCCGATGGGGAACGCCCCATCGGCTTTTTGTTGTAAACGGACTGATAACAACTCATCGATTCAAAATATGATATAATTCGCCAGAGTCTATTTTTTTGAGAGAGGAACTGTCGGCCCATGCTATGGATTGCCATGTTGGTCAGTTTTGTAATGGCCATCTTGATTACACCGCTCGTTCGTCGATTCGCATTCTTTATCGGTGCAGTCGATCATCCGAACGCACGAAAAGTACATTTACGGACGATGCCACGAATCGGTGGTCTGGCGATCTTTATCGCCTTCTTCATCGGCTATGCGCTGCTGCTCCCGACGAGTCGTTATAATGACGCCATCTTGATCGGGGCCGTCGTGATTCTCCTGACCGGACTGATTGATGACCGTTTCCAGCTCTCTGCCCGTGTGAAGTTGATGGGGCAGATGATTGCGACGGTCGTCGTCTTGAACTCTGGGATGCGCATCGAGCTCGTCAATCTCCCGTTTGATCAGCAACTGTACCTCGGGTCATGGAGTATCCCGGTCACGGTTCTCTGGTTGATTGGAATCACGAACGCGATCAACTTGATTGACGGACTCGACGGGCTCGCCGCGGGTGTCTCGAGTATTGCCCTCGGAACGATTGCCGTCTTGGCAATCATTCAAGGGAACGTCTATTTGACGATGATGGCTTTATTGTTACTTGCGAGTACGCTCGGCTTTCTCGTCCACAACTTTTACCCGGCGAAGATTTTCATGGGGGACACAGGAGCGCTGTTTCTCGGCTATATGCTCGCCGTGTTCTCACTAATCGGTTTTAAAAACGTGACGTTGTTTTCTCTCGTCGTCCCGGTCCTCTTGCTCGGGTTGCCGATCTCGGATACGATTTTCGCGATCGTTCGTCGGCTCGTCCAAGGTCGACCGCCGATGTCACCCGACAAGTCGCATATGCACCACCAGTTGATCGACATGGGCTTCACGACGCGCCAAGCGGTCTTGCTCATGTATGGGATGACGCTATTCTTCGGCATCTCATCGATCTTGTTTGCGAAGACGACAATGCTCGGTGCTGTCATCACGTTCATCGTGGTCCTGATCGTCATCGAATTGATTGTCGAATCGACAGAACTCATTCATCCGAACTATAAACCCATCATCCGAACGTCCCGTCGACTCCTCGGTCGACCAAGGACATAAACAAACGGCCGGTATCGCCTAGCGATATCGGCCGTTTTCTTTAGTAAATCGTCGTCTCGGTCATCGAGTCGTCTGTCTCATCGGTTGACGGTTCGTCCGCCGTGACGGGCATTCCAAGCTCCGTTTGGAGAAGGGCTTGCGCATCTCGTAAATCAGCGGGGTCGAGCTCATAGTAATAGACACCGTTCAACGTCAAATCGGTTCCTTCAAGCGTTTCGCGATTGAACGACTTGAGCGATTTCGTATACGGTTGAAGCTGTGAGGCTTCTGCCAAGGACATGTTCGTTCGAATGTTCTCACCGACCGCGTTCATGATCCGGTTCAACTTGGTGAACGAGTTGATCGTGGTCGCCTCGTTGATGATGGCCTCGATGACTTGTTGCTGTCGACCGGCCCGACCGATGTCACCGGCAGGATCTTGTTTTCGCATGCGGGCGTAGGCAAGTGCTTCTTTTCCGTTCAACACTTGAACGCCTGGTTCTAACTCGACGTTTCCGGTCGCTTTTCCGGAGATGGGGATAAGGACGTCAATCTCGACGCCTCCGACCGCATCGACGAGGTCTTCGATGCCATCAAAGTTGATGGTCGCATAGTAGTCGATGGGGATGTCGAGCAAGTTCTCGACGGTCGCGATCGTCGTATCGATGCCGCCGTAAGCATACGCATGATTGATTTTGTCTTTGAATGGTTCTCCTTCATCAAGGATGATGTCGACATACGAATCGCGCGGGATGCTGACGAGTGTCACTTGACGCGATTCTTTGTTGAACGTCGCGACCATCAACGAATCACTTCGACCTTCTTCAAGCGAGGCGCCGCCATCGACCCCTGCTAACAGGACGGAGAAGTGGTCTTTCGTCAAATCGATGGTCTCGTCGCGACGCTCTGACTTGTCGCCACGCTCCAACTCTTTGTTCGCGTTCTCGGCGGTCTCGTTCGCTTTGAAGACAAAATAGCCGAAAGCAGAACCGCCGATCAGCAAGACGACACCCAACACGATGAGGACGATTTTCCAAGGTGACTTTTTCTTGCGTGGGGGTGTTTCCATGTGGATTCCTCATTTCAGTTGTTTCTTTTAGTATAGGCGTTTCAGCGTTTGAAATCACGTTCGATGATGCGGATATCGTGGGTTTGTAGCGCACCTTGACCGTTCGTCATATCTGTCAGCCAATCGAGCGCTACAGTTGTCTCTTCCACGGGTACTGAAACGTGAAACGTGACGAGGTCGGCGTACGAGATATCGTCGAGCAAGTAGGTGGACTGACGCAATTCATTCTCGACTTTGCCGATCCAGGTGTAGTCGACGGTGAGCGTCAATTGCTGCATTTGCAAGCGTTCGACAATCCCAATCGCATCGAGTCCTTCGCTGACGGTCCCACCGTATGCCCGGATGAGTCCGCCTCCGCCTAATTTGATGCCTCCGAAATAACGTGTCACGACGACGACCGTGTCTTTGAGGTGACGTTTCCGCAACACCTCGAGCATCGGCATGCCCGCTGTACCACTCGGCTCCCCGTCATCGTTCGCTTTCTGGTGCTCGTTTCGTTCCCCAATGATGTAGGCAGAGCAGTTGTGGTTCGCGTTCCAATGCTCTTTTTTGATGCCTTGGATAAACGACTGCGCCTCTTCCTCGGTTTCGACACGTTTGAAGTGGGCGATAAATTTTGACTTTTGTATGACGACTTCGTATGTTCCACTTTGTTTTATAGTATAATTTGACTCAATAGACATTTCTGAAAATTCTCCTTTCTATTTTTAAATATTTTTTTTAGAATTCAAGTAGGCACACACGCTTCAATTGGCGAATGCAATTTATAGAAAATCTCTCATGTTCACTGTAAACCTGTTTTCAAGTGGACGATATATAAGGATAGATGAGGATTAACTACCGAACTATTAGGGGATGGCATCGTGAATCATATTACCGATCGGACAGCTTTAGAACATATCATAACAAATATGATTGATACGGTGACGGAAAGTAAAGAGGAGATTGTCCGTATAACCGAAAGTTCATCAACTGAATATTCTGCGATTCAAAACGAGTTGAAAGAATTGACGGATAAAATCGAGTTCTACATCGAGGAGTCCGATCGACTCGACCGACTCGTGAAAGCCGCGAAAGCCAAGCTCGTTCAAGTCAGCAAAAAGTTTCATATACATAGTGAGCAAGAAATTCGTGACGCCTATGAACGGGCGAATCAGATGCAACTGGAGCGGTTTCTCGTTCAAAAAGAAGAGATGGCGGCCCAGCAACGTCGTAACGATCTAGAACGACGTCTTCTTATTTTAGAGGACACGATCGAACGTGCCGAAAAGTTGATTGGTCGTGTCAGCGTCGTCTTGAACTTCTTACGGGACGACCTGCAACAAGAATATTCGGATATGATGAAAAAGCAGGAGATGGCCATCGGTGTATTCGAAGCGGCCGAGCGTGAACGACGTCACCTCGCTCGCGAGATGCACGACGGACCGGCGCAATCGCTTGCCCACATTTTGATTCGTGCCGACTTGATTGAAAAGACGTTTGATAAACGAGGGAAAGATGAAGCGTTTGCCGAATTACATGAATTGAAAAAGTTGATTCGTGGAGCACTCGTTGACGTACGTCGCCTGATTTACGATTTGCGTCCGATGTCGCTTGACGATTTAGGCTTTTTACCGACGCTCGAGCGCTATCTCCACCAAACGGAAGAGTACACGGCCATCAAGACGCGTCTCAACTATCGCGGGTCACGTGCCCGTCTGCCGGAGAAGTTAGAAATCAACGTGTTCCGTCTCGTGCAGGAAGCGGTACAAAATGCGATCAAGCATGCCAAGACGCCAGAAATTATCGTCAATGTCGAACAGGCGAGCGATGTGATTCACCTTCACATCCGCGACTATGGCATCGGTTTCGAACCGAGTTCGATTGGCGAAGAGTCGTTTGGGATCGTCGGGATGCGTGAGCGAATTGAGTTGGTGAACGGAAGTATCACCATTGACTCGGAAGTCGGCAAGGGGACGGTCGTCCGCATGTCGATTCCGATTCCGTGAGAGAACAAGGGGGAAGACATACATGGAAATGACACAGACACGCATTGCAATCGTGGATGATCACGAACTGTTCCGCGAAGGATTGAAGCGGATTTTTGATTTAGAAGATGAATTTACGGTCGTCGCAGAAGGACGGACGGGTCGCGAGGCGATTCGCATCGCCGGCGAACAAAAACCGGAGATTATGATCTTAGACATCAACATGCCGGACATGAATGGGATCGAGGCGACAAAGCAACTGTCGCTCCTGTCACCGGAGACACGCGTCCTCATCCTCTCGATCCACGATGATGAGTCGTATATCACGCATGCGCTCGAAGCGGGCGCGTCTGGTTTTCTCTTAAAAGAAGTGGCGTCGACCGAATTGATTTCGGCGGTCCGTGCCGTCGCTCGGGACGGGGCTTACCTACACCCGAAAGTGACGACGAACGTCTTGAAAGAATACCGTCGCCTTTTACAATTCAAAGGGGAACAAGCGGGTCGTGGCGTCGAAAGTCGCACGGATGACCCAGTGTATCAACTGTTATCACGTCGTGAGGTCGAGGTGCTGCACCTTCTCGCGGATGGTCGGTCGAACCGAGACATCAGTGACATGTTGTTCATCAGTGAAAAAACGGTTAAAAACCATGTGTCCTCTGTCCTCCGTAAGATGGATGTGAACGACCGGACGCAAGCGGTCGTCGATGCGATTCGCCGGGGATGGGTCGAGATTTGAGCGTCACCGATGCTTTACCTCGTTTTTGTGTTACAATATGGAATGGAATCCTAACATAATTGGAAAAATGAAACGACGTAAAGTGAGGATATAGTATGGGAAACATTGCGATTTTAACCGACAGTACCGCCTATCTGTCGGATGATTTTTTGGCACGACATGACGTCCATGTCGCTCCACTCAGTGTCATCTTCGATGGCGCGTCGTACCGCGAGTCGATTGATATGTCGACGGAGGCGTTTTATGAGCGAATCGAGGCAGGGAAACTGCCGACGACGTCACAACCAGTCATCGGTGAGACGGTCGAGTTGATTGAGAATTTGCCGGATGATGTGACGGACGTGATTGCCATCACACTCTCAAGTGGCATCAGCGGAACATACCAATCGATGGTCGCGTTAAATGATATGGTCGACGTGACCGTTCATGCGTTTGACTCAGAGATTTCATGTATGCCGCAAGCGTTCATGGTCGAAGAGGCGTTAAACCTCCGTGACAAAGGTGCCACACCGGAAGAAATCATCGCCCGACTCGAGACGGTCCGTGATTCGATTCGCGCCTATTTCGTCGTCGATGATCTCGATCATCTACAACGTGGTGGACGATTGAGCGCCGCGCAAGCGCTCGTCGGCTCGTTCTTACAAATCAAGCCGGTCCTTCACTTCCAAGACAAGTTGATCGTCCCATTTGAGAAGATTCGTACGTATAAGAAGGCTGTACGTCGAATCGAAGAAATGATGGACGAGTCGATCGCAGGTGACGGTGAGGGATACTGTATCGGAATCATTCACGCCAACTGCCCGGAGCGTCAGGCGGAAGAAATCGCTTCGATGAAACAGAAGTTCCCGAAAGCACACATCTCGGGAAGCCATTTCGGTCCGGTCATCGGAACGCATCTCGGACCTGGTGCAATCGGCATCACTTGGTATCGTCGCGAATGGTAAACCAAAAGACGACCGTTTTTGGTCGTCTTTTTCAATGGAGGAGGGAATGCGATGGCGAAATATCGCCAAATATTTGAGCGGTTGGCAGAAGAGATGCGGAACGGCACGAGACCTGCAGACTCGAAACTCCCGTCGGAGACGGAGCTGATGCATCAGTTCGAGGCAAGTCGGGGGACGGTCCGAAAGGCACTCGATCTCTTACAGGAAAACGGGTACGTCCGGAAGCACCACGGGAAAGGTGTCTTTGTGTTGAAGCGCGACCAGATCGAGTTTCAATTCAATGGGATCGTCAGTTTCTCAGAAGTGTACGCCAGCATGCTCGGTCGCTCCATCCAGACGCACGTTGCGGCGTTCGAAGAGATGGAGGCCCCACCTTGGCTCGTCGAACGGATGAACTTGAAACCGGGAACGCATGTGTTTCGCATCGAACGCGTCCGAAACTTTGACGGGGAGAACGTCATCCTCGATATCAACTATTTCGTCAAAGACCTCGTTCCTGGATTGACAGAAGAAATCGCTGCTCGTTCGATTTATGGCTATATCGAAGGAGAGCTCGGCTTACAGATCAGCTACGCCAAACGAAAGATTGCGGCGGAAGACGTGACCGAGCTCGACCGGATGCGTCTTGATTTGCATGACTATGAATATGTCATCGTCATCACGAACGATACGTTCTTATATGAAGGACAACAATTCGAATATACGGAATCGCGTCACCGCTTGGACAAGTTCCAGTTCAGTGACGTCGCCCGGCGCTAAAACCTCTTTCGAACAGGAAGAGGTTTTTTGTTTACGTGAACTCGATTAAGGGAATTTTTTACAATGAATCTAGTCACAGTACCTTCACTCAAACTTGTATATATAAGTTGTTGACTTAACTTATATAGATAAGTTATACTTTGTTTGTACTCATAAGTAACCGTTTTCATTTGAAGTTTTCAAACAAAGGAGGACAATAAACATGAAGGCAGATTATCGTCAAATTGCCGCAGACATCCTTGAAGCGATCGGCGGCAAAGACAACGTGGACAAAGCCGCACACTGTGTGACACGTCTCCGTCTCTCCCTCAAAGACCAGTCAAAAGTCGATGAGGCGCGTGTGAAAGAAGTCGATCTCGTCAAAGGGGCGTTCGAGAACTCGGGCGTGTATCAAATCGTCATCGGAGCCGGTGATGTCGACCGTGTCTATGCCGAGTTCATTAAACTCGCAGGACTTGAGGCGGCAACGGTCGCCGAGGTCAAATCCGCAGGCGGCAAAAAAATGAATCCGCTTCAAAAACTCGTCAAAGTCTTCTCTGACGTCTTTATGCCAATCATTCCAGCCATCATCGTGGCCGGTCTCCTCATGGGGATCAACAACTTACTTGCTTCTGAAGGTCTCTTCATCGACGGGCAGACGCTCATCGAGGCTTATCCGAACTTACAAGGACTTTGGGACCTCATCAACATGATGGCGAACACGTCATTCGTCTTCTTACCGGCACTTGTCGGATGGTCGGCGACGAAACGTTTCGGCGGAAGCGAAGTGCTCGGGATTGTCATGGGTCTCTTGCTTGTCCACCCGGACCTCTTGAACGCTTGGGGCTACGGAACAGCGGCACTTGAAGGAGAAGTACCGACGTTCGATATCCTCGGATTGTTCGAGATTGAGAAAGTCGGATATCAAGGTCAAATCTTGCCGGTTCTCGCCGCGGCTTATATTTTGAGCCAAATTGAGATGTTCTTGAAAAAACGTGTACCGAATGCGATTCAACTCTTGGTCGTTCCGATCACGACGATCGTTGTCACTGGATTCCTTGCACTCGCAATCGTTGGACCAATCACACGCGGAATTGGTAATGTGATTGCGACAGGACTCGTCAACACGTTTGAAGCCGTACCGGTCGTCGGGGCACTCCTCTTCGGATTGTTCTACGCACCACTCGTCGTCACAGGGATGCACCACTTGTTCATCGCCATCGACCTTCAGTTGATCGCAGATACAGGCGGTACGTTCATCTGGCCGATGATCGCACTCTCAAATATCGCGCAAGGTTCTGCTGCACTCGCCATGTTCTTCGTCTACAAGCACAACGCGAAACAAAAGAGCATGGCATCGACTTCAGCAATCTCGGCTTACTTCGGGATCACGGAGCCGGCGATGTTCGGGGTCAACTTGCCGAATAAATTCCCGTTCTATTCTGCAATGATCGGGTCAGCGATCGCAGCCATCTTCATCACATTGAATGATGTTCAAGCAATCGCGATCGGTGTCGGAGGACTCCCTGGATTCCTCTCAATCTTCACAGACAAAATCCTTCTCTTCATCGTCGGGATGATCATCGCGATCATCGTACCGTTCGCGCTCACATTCATCTTGTCGAAGCGTTACATGAAGAAAGGTGAAATCGAAGAAAATAAAGTCGCATAAGCATTGACTCGGGAGGGAGGGACGGCAGTTCTTCCCTCTTTCCTATTGAAATGAAAACTCTTACAAAAAAGGAGATGTCGTTGATGACACAGAAAAATTGGCGCAAATCAGTCGTCTATCAAATTTACCCGAAAAGCTTTTACAGTCCGGAAGGAAACGCGACCGGATCGATCAAAGGGGTGACGGCGAAGCTAGATTACTTGGCAGAACTCGGCATCGAATACATTTGGATGACGCCTGTCTATCAGTCACCTCAACACGACAACGGCTATGACGTGAGTGATTACTATGCCATCGATCCGTCTTACGGCACGATGGAAGACCTCGACGAATTGATCCGTGAGGCAGAGGCGCGGGGCATTGGCCTCATGATGGACATCGTCGTCAACCACTCGTCGACAGACCATGAATGGTTCCAGAAATCATTGGCGGGAGACGAGCGGTACCGTGACTACTACATCTGGCGCGACGAGCCGACGAACTGGGAATCGAAGTTCGGTGGGAACGCGTGGGAATATGACGAGAAGAGCGGGCAATACTATCTCCACTTGTTCGACGTGACTCAGGCCGACCTGAACTGGGAGAACGAACAGATGCGTGAAGACGTCTATGAGATGATGCGCTTCTGGCGCGAGAAAGGAATCAAAGGATTCCGTCTCGACGTCATCAACTTGATCTCAAAAGAACAAGATTTCCCGGAAGACGAGTCGGACGGTCGGAAGTTCTACACGGACGGGCCACGCATCCATGAATATTTGAAAGAAATGAACCGAGAAGTATTTGACGGGCATGACGTCATCACGGTCGGGGAGATGTCGTCGACGACGCTCGACCATTGCGTGCGCTATTCGAACCCGGACGAGAACGAGCTCAGCATGACGTTCAGCTTCCATCACTTGAAAGTCGACTATCCGAACGGCGAGAAATTCGTGGCCTCCCCGTTCGATTTCATCCAGTTGAAAGACATCATGTCGACGTGGCAACAAGGGATGCACGGGAAGGGATGGAACGCCATCTTCTGGTGCAACCACGACCAACCGCGTGTCGTCAGCCGTTTCGGGAACGACACGAACCATCGCGTCGAGAGTGCGAAGATGCTTGCGACCGTGCTCCACGGACTCCAAGGGACACCGTACATCTATCAAGGAGAAGAGATCGGGATGACGAATCCTGGCTTTGATGATTTGAACGAGTACCGTGACATCGAGACGCTCAACAACTATAAGTTGAAACGCGAAGAAGGTGTGTCGCATGAAGACATGATGGCAGCCATCAAACAAAAGTCACGCGACAACTCGCGGACGCCGATGCAGTGGGATGCGACGACGCATGCCGGCTTCACGAACGGCACACCGTGGATCAACGTGGCACCGAACTACCAGGACGTGAACGTCGAAGCGGCGCTCGATGACCCGAACTCGGTGTTCTACCACTACAAGAACTTGATTTCATTACGAAAAGAACTTGACGTCTTGACGGACGGGGACTATACGCTCCTCACGCCTGATTCGTTAGACGTTTGGGCATATACACGGAAGACGGACCGCGAGGAGCTCCTCGTCGTTGCCAACTTCTATGGAACGGAAACGACGTACACCATCCCGGAAGGTTTCGAGCGGGTGAGCGTCGTCAGCCACAACTACGACGTGCCTGAGCTCGACGGGATGACGTTGTCCCTTCGTCCGTACGAGGCGATCATGTTCTACAAACAGAAATAAGCAGGTAGGACCCGACTTTTTCGTCGGGTCCTATTTGTGTTTAGTCGTTCGGTTGTCTTTCGTAAGCCGAGTCGTACTCAGAGGTCCAATCTGTTAGCGTGAAAGGAAAAAGGAGCAAAGAGATATGGGGGAACTCCTCGTCGCATCAAACGGGACACGCGCCATCCGCTTCGGCATCTGTCAACGCTGCCTCAGCACGAATGTCCGGACGTTCACCTGTCATCACGGCTCGTGTGCCTACTGTCGGAACTGTCTTCATCTTGGACGGGTCTGCCGATGTGACTTTCTAGAAGAGCGGGACATCACGACACCACTCGAAACGACCAAATTGACGATGCCGTTCGAGCTCGCACCAGCCCAAATGATGGTCGCAAATCAACTGCTCACATGGTGGGACGAACGGAAGACCGGTCTCGTCCATGCGGTATGCGGTGCCGGAAAGACCGAGATGACGTTCCCGGTGATTGAGAAGGTCGTCAATGAAGGGAAACGGGTATTGATCGTGTCGCCGCGGAAAGACGTCGCCATCGAATGGGTAGAACGGCTCGAACAGGCATTCACCGTCCCCGTCACGAAACGATATGGGGGCGGGGAGAAAGACTCCATCGGGATGATCACCGTCGCGACGGCACCGCTCCTGCTTAATGTGCGCCATGTGTTCGATTATGTCCTCGTCGATGAGTCCGATGCCTTCCCGTTCGCTTTTGACGTGACGTTATGGCGCACCATCTATCGGGTCGGGAAAGGGGTGTTTGTCTTCATCACTGCGACTCCGACCGCTTGGCAACAGATGGTTTCGACGGTGCATCTGTCCCGCCGTTATCACGGATTTGATTTGCCGGTGCCGACACTCGTCAAACAGTCGGACGAACGGGTTTTCGACTTCTGTCGACGTCACGCCGCAAAACCGCGTCTCTTGTTCGTGCCGACAAAGCCTCACCTCGAGCAATATCGTAAGACGTTAGAAGAAGCAGGGTTTACATGTCGGACGGTATCGGCCGAGACCGAGGAGCGGACCGACGCGCTTCACTGGCTCCAAGAGACGGAGGGAATCGTCCTCGCGACATCGATTTGGGAGCGGGGGATGACGGTCCGAGACGTGCAGGTCGGGGTGCTTGAGAGCGAACATCGACTCTTCACGACACGGGGGCTTATCCAAATGGCAGGACGGGCCGGACGAAAACCCGATGCGCCGACAGGGGAGGTCTGTTTCTTTTATCATGAACGGACGTTTCGGCAAGATCTCGCCATCCGGGCGATCGTGAAGGCGAACAGTCGATGAAGTGTCTTCTCTGTCACCAACCGATGACCGTCCCGTGGACACCGGCCACGTTATGGCGACGCGACTGGGTGTGCCCGTCATGTGAGGACCGACTGACGCCGCTCGGGAAAGGCTGTCCGCGCTGTGGTCAACCGAACGAGACGGGGGAGACGTGCTCAGATTGCATCCGCTGGCTCGCGCTCGGCTCTGATTTGACCGTCCGTTGCCTGTACGCCTATGACGAGGCGGGAATCGAGTGGCTACATCGCTTCAAATTCAGTGGCGACGTCGTCATCGCCGCATCGGTCGCACCAAAACTTCGGGCACTGCGAGAACCTGGTGCGACATATGTTCCCGTCCCGCTCAGTGACGAACGACTCCAATTGCGTCGCTTCAACCAAGCGGATGTGCTCGCACGAAAGATTGGTCCGACCCGGCAACTGATCGAGAAAACCGAGGTTTCGAGTCAACGCGAACTCGGGAAAGAAGAAAGACGACACCGAACGAATCCTTTCACTGTACCAACTTCAGTGAAATGTGGGAAAATCATTCTTGTAGACGACGTTTATACGACAGGGACGACGCTCCATCAGGCGGCATTTTCACTGCGGCAGGCAGGTGCAACAGAAGTTTCTGCGATTTGCTTATTTCGGGCGCTAAACAAATCAAAAACCCGTCCGATATAAAAGGCAGAGGTGAAACCAATGGATGCAGCATCTTGCCAAATGTGCGGACGCTTGTTTATGAAACAAGGTCGCTCGCCTTATTGCCCATCATGTAGTGAAGTCGACTTCCAAAACTTCTTGAAAGTCCGTGACTTCATTCGTGAACCAGAAAACAAATCAACGAACATCGGCGCCCTCGTCGAAGCGACGGGTGTGTCGGAACTTGATATCACGCGATATATCCATGAAGGACGCCTGATCATCAAGGACAACCCGGAACTCCTCGTCGGCTGCGTACGTTGTGGTCAACCGACGAACGAAGGGAAAGTCTGTTCGAACTGCCAGAGAGATATGCAGAAGGAACTGTCTAGTCTACAAGAGAGCTTGACGAAGTCGTCAAGTGCTCGCGCTTATCGTTTGGATTAACATCATGAAGAGGGGGAAGACGCATGCGCATCGATTCAGCCAAGTGGGTACATTTACCGAACACTTATGAAAAGAAAACGCAAGTCGAGCCGAAGCCCGCGCCATCACGCCAAACGGACCAATTGTCAATCTCGGCGGAAGCCCGCGCCCGGTTTGAAGAACCGGTGAAACATCCGGACCGTCTCGCAAAAATCGACGCTTTGAAAGCAGAGATTGATGCGGGCACGTATTCACGGGACGCGCGTGAAATCGCCAAACGCTTTCTACAAGGATGAATGGAAGCGAGGTCCGTTTGAGGCCTTCGCACTGAATAACACGGCACGGAAGCTGACTAAATAAGGGGCACCCCTTTCTTTAGTCGGCTCTTTTTTTGAAAAAAGGAGAGACTCATGCTCACATTACATAAACGTTTACTCGAATTGGCCTATACGAAAGAACAGCTGCTCGTCCAAAATGACATGGCCGCTTTTAGCGCGCTCGTCAAAGAAGAGGCGAAACTCGTCCGACAAATCTCACAAAAAGAAGCGGAACGACTTCAAGGGACGTATGAATTGGACGATGAAGAGATAGAGGAACTGAGACCGGTCTTGTTCGAGTTGAAGCGTCAGAACGAATTGAACGCATCGCTTCTCGAACAGTCCCTGCGTTATATTACCTGGCACTTGGATATGCTCTTGCCAGAAGCAGATGATTTCACATACGGACAACAGGCGTTTGAAACACGCTCGTTCAGCCGTGACGTTTAAGGAGGAAGTACAGAATGGGCTCAACATTTATGGGATTAGAGACGGCGCGCCGCAGCCTGACGACACACCAATGGGCGCTCCAGGCGACGGGGAACAACGTGGCGAACGCCTCAAACCCTGGCTATTCACGCCAACGCCTCACCCTTGGGATGACGGAACAACTCTCGGTCAACTTCGGTGGCACGAAAGCCGGACAATTCGGGACCGGGGTACGTGGGGAAACGCTCGCCCGGATTCGCGATCTCATGATTGACCAACAGTATCGCGACGAGTCGGTGAAGAATGCGTTCTATGCGACGAAAGAGGCGGCGTTCGGGCGGATGGAGGACATCATCAATGAACCGTCTGAGAACGGACTTGCCAAATCGCTCGACTTGTTCTGGGCGTCACTTCAGGATTTGTCGGTCAACCCGGACGATACGGGTGCACGAAGCGTCGTCCGCCAGCGGGCGATGACGCTCGCCGAGACGTTCAACTACATGTCTTCGTCGCTGACGAAAGTACAAGACGATTTGAAAGCGGAAGCGGGCGTCGTGTCGAAAAAGATTAACGACCTGTTGACGAAGATCAATAACGTGAACCGTCAAATCGGGGACGCGGAACCACTTGGCGTCTTGCCGAACGAACTGTATGACGAGCGCGACCGTTACATGGACGAGCTTTCGCAATATATCGAGTTCGAGCGTGTGCCCGTCGATTACTTGAACGGGGAGACGCGTGGGAACTCGCAACGTGTCGCAGAAGGACGGATCGACATCCAGATCACCGTGCCAGGAAATCCGAATCCGATCAAATTGGTCGATGGTATCACGGGTGGTGTCGGGGAAGTGACCGAGTCGTCGTATCGCGCGGCAGATGCTGCAACAGCTGAGACGATGACGCTCCAAGACATGCCGAACGGCAAATTACGAGCACTCGTTGAGATGTACGGAAGCCAATCGGGTCCTGAAGCGGCGGATGGGGCGTATACGAAGATGCTCAAAGACTTAGACGAGATGGCGAGCGTGTTCGCGACGGCGTTCAACGACGCACACATGACGAACAAAGATGCATCAGGGACCGACGGACGAAACGATTTCTTCGTGAACGCAGGGACGAACACGAACACCGACATCAAAGCGTCGAACATCGAAGTGAACGAGACGTTCATGAGTAACCTTGACTTGATCGCTGCCTCAAAAGACGGCAATATCGGGGATGGGAGCGGGGCACTCGAACTCGCACGCTTAAAAGAGATGGCCTTAAGTTTTGCCGGGTCGGCCACGACGACGACATCGATCGGGAAATACTATCAAAACGTCATCGGGAACATGGCGGTCGAGGCGAGCCAGAACGCGAACCTCGCGAAGAGCACGTTCGCCCTCTTGAGTAGCTCGGACCAGCGCCGCCAGTCGGTAAGCGCGGTGTCGCTCGATGAAGAGATGACGATGATGATCCAATATCAACATGCATACAATGCGGCGGCACGAAACATCACGGCCGTCGACGAGATGCTCGACAAAATCATTAACGGCATGGGTGTCGTTGGGAGGTAATGACTGATGCGTGTCACACAGACGATGCTCACACAGACGAACTTGAAACACTTATCGAGTAGCTATAACACGCTCGCCCGCGTCCAGGAACAATTGATCAGCGGGAAGCGGATTCAAAAGGCATCGGAGGACCCGGTCGTCGCGATGCAAGGGATCCGGTACCGGACCGAGGTACGGGAAGTCGACCAATTCCGCCGTAACGTCAGCGAGGCGACGAGCTGGATGGACATGACGGACTCGACCTTGAACGAGGTCACGGAAGCCGTCAAACGGATTCGGGAATTGACGACGCAAGCCGCGAACGACACGTACGAGTCATCACAGCGCGCGATCATCAAGAGTGAGGTCGACCAGTTGATCGAACATATCGGCTCACTCGCCAACTCGAAGGCGGGCGAGAAGTATATTTATAACGGGACGAAAACGGATCAACCGCTCATTGACATGCAGGCGCTGAAAGACTATTTGAATGAAGCGCCAGGGGCGACGCTCGAGTCGATTTATGGAACGGACGGTCCTCCGACGGCGAGCGGGAAAATTGAGTTCGAAGTCTCAAAAGGCATCACGATGCAAGTGAACATGCAGCCGGAGACCGTCTTCGGCCGAGAGCTTTTTGAAGGATTGAAACAGCTGAGCGGTCTGCTCGCCGATGAAAATACGGGTGGTGCCGACTTATCGGCCCAGCTTGAGACGCTCGATACGATCGGGCAGAACTTGATCACGGAGCGGTCGGAGCTCGGTGCCCGTGCGAACCGTTTGGAGCTCGTCGACAATCGTCTACAAGACCACGAGATCATCGCGAAGACGATCATGTCTGATAACGAAGACATCGACGTCGAGAAAGTCATCATGGAGTTGAAGTCGCATGAGACGGTACACCGCGCCGCACTTTCTGCCGGGGCCCGTATCATTCAACCGACGCTCCTTGACTTCCTCCGGTAATCGGTCATGAATCTCGCGAGACTTGAGATGCGGCAAACGTTTGCTGCCATCCAGATGACCTCAAACCGACCAGTGCTCGAGATGCGTCAAGGTCGGGCGGACATGTCGATACAGCAAGGGAAAGCTGAGATGACGCAACAGACGACTCAAGGGAAACTTGAAGTCGACTCGTCGGTGGCACGGAGTGAGAGCAACCTGAAAGGGGCGCTCGAACTCGGTCAATCGTTCGGACAGATGGGGGAACAAGGAGCCCGCGAGGCGATGATGAACATCGCCCGTGAAGGGGACCGCATGATGCGCATCGAGAACGGCAACCCGATTGCCTCGATGGCGGCAGAGAAAGTGAACGACCCGTATCCGATCGTTGAGATGGGCTATATGCCGAAATCGATTGACCGTGTCAAGTTGAAGTATACGCCGGCGGATGTGAAAATCGAATGGAATATCACACCGCCACAGATTGATGTATCGCTCACACCGGCGGACATCTCGTTCACGCCGTGGACGACGGACCTTTCCCTCCGTCAACAGGCATCGCTCGAGATGTGGCCGGTCGGTGGGATGTATGATGAAACGCGTTGAAAGTGAGGACAATCCATGTTCATTGAAACAGACTACTTTGGCAAGATTGAAATAAATGAAGCGGAGACGATTACGTTCGTCAGTGAGATTCCAGGATTCCCGGACTCGAAGACGTTCGTGTTGATTCCATACGGGGAAGAGCTGCCGTTCTGGTCGCTCCAGTCAATCGAAGAGAAAGCGTGTGCGTTCGTCGTGACGAATCCGTTCTGGCATAAGGCGGACTATTCGTTCGAACTGTCGGACGGGGCGAAGGATCAGCTCGGGATCGCAGAAGCGGAACACGTCTCTGTCTACTCGATCGTCACGCTCCGTGAGCCGTTCGATGCATCGACGCTCAACTTGAAGGCGCCGATCGTCATCGAGACGAAGGAACGTCGCGGGAAGCAAGTCATCTTAGACGATGCCTACCCGGCCCGTTATCCGCTCGGCGGCACGAAGGCGGAGGTGCGCTGATGCTCGTATTGAAACGAAAACAAGGCGAGGCGATTCATATCGGGGATGACGTGACGCTCACGGTGCTCGCCATCGAGGGTGACCAGGTAAAACTCGGCATCGATGCCCCGCGCCATATCGATATCCATCGACATGAAGTGTACATTCAGATGCAAGAAGAGAACGAGTCGGCACGAGACAGTGCCAACTTGATGAAACAAATGATCAAAAAGCAGTCGGAAGCGTGAGCTTTCGACTTTTTTTGTAAATATAGAATGTAAGGGTGACATTTTTCACCTAGTTGGGATAGGATGGAAACGGAAAGGGAAGGAGGGGAATCGATGGGAACGGTCATCAACCAGTTTTTTATTAATATCAGTATCATCTTTTTACTCATGTCGCTCACGTTCTATGTGATGCGGACGGTCTTGCCGATTCAACCGTCCTCCCCATTGTTCGTCCGTTTTTGGTTCGGGGTATCGAACGGATTGACGGCGATTTTGCTGACCTTAAACGCCATCGAGCTTGGAGATGCGAGGATCGACCTCCGTCTCATCCCGATCGCTTTGTCGGCAACGTACGCCGGACCGTTCGGTGCAGTCGTCACGCTCGCGCTCATCTTTATCGGGCGCATGACGCTGCATGGGATGAGTGCCCCGTTCGTCGATTCGATTCTCATGTTCGTCGTTTTTTACATCTTTTCGCTTCTCCTTTCGCGTGTCCCGATGCATCGCTCACGAGGATATGCCGTCTATGTCGGATTCGGTGCGCTCCTCGTCTTGATTCGCGTGACCGGCAGTGTGGATACGATGGTGTTCGTGAACGTCTTCATCCCGTATTTCCTTATGCTGTCGCTCGGGGCGTGGCTCTGTTATTGGGGGGCGAAGAAGCTCGAGACGCATCTATGGATGTTCCTCCTGCATACGCATCGGGCGACCGTCGATGAATTGACGGGACTCCCGAACCGTTACCGGACGCTCGAACAGATGAACGACTTGGAGATGTCCGGGAAGCCATGGACGTTACTCGTCATCGATGTCGACCACTTCAAGCAGTTGAACGATACATATGGTCATCTGGCAGGAGACGCCGCGCTCAGACATATCGGTCAGACGCTCGAACGGCACTGTCCGCCAGGCGGGTTCGTCGGTCGTTACGGCGGGGAGGAGTTCTTGCTCGTGATCGAGGGTAGTGAGCAGGCGAAAGAAGTGGCCGAATCGTTAGTCGAGACCGTTCGCCACACGACGTTCGAATGTCAGGGCGAGGTCATCCCGATGACCGTCTCAATCGGTGCCGCGGTCGCCGGGCACGAACCGAGCATGGTCGTGTTCGAACGAGCGGACGAGGCTTTATATGATGCGAAACGGAATGGACGGGACCAGGTCCGCTTCGCCTAAAAAATCCCCTATAACCGTTGGCAAATGGTGTCCAGCGGTTATAGGGGATTTCACGTTTAGTGAATGTTTTTCTTCTTGAACTGTCCGCCACGGACGTCGTGAATATTGCCGATGGCGAGGAACGCCTTTTCGTCATAGTCGTCGAGGATGTCTTTTAATTTCGTCTCCTCGAGTCGGCTAATGACCGTGAAGACGACCTTCTTCCCGTCTCCCGTGTAGGCCCCTTCTCCGTGGAGATATGTCACGCCCCGACCGAGCCGGTCCATGATCGCCTGACCGATTTCTTCCGGTGCGTTCGTGATGATCCACGCCGCCTTCGATTGATCGATCCCTTCCAAGACGACATCGATCGTCTTGAACGCGATGAAATACGTGAGGAGCGAGTACATCGCCCGGTCCCAGCTGAAGACGAAACCGGCCGTCCCGAGGATGAAGATGTTGAAGAACATGACGATCTCTCCGACTGAGAACGGTAACCGGTTCGTGAAAGCGACGGCGAGAATCTCCGTCCCGTCGAGCGACCCACCAGCGCGGATGACGAGCCCGATCCCGGCACCAAGCAAGAAGCCCCCGAAGACGGTCGACAACAGCAAATCGTCCGTGAACGGCTTGATGTCATGCAGGACGATCGTGAACGCCGACATGAGCAGGATCGCCGTCAACGTGACGACGGCGAACGTTTTCCCGATTTGCCGATACCCGAAATAGATGAACGGCAAGTTGAACAGGACGAGCCAGATGGCGAGTTTCGTCTCCGTCAAATACGACACGATGATCGAGACCCCGACGATCCCGCCGTCGATGATCTGATTCGGAACAAGGAACGCCTCCAGGCCGACCGCGAAGACGAGGGAACCGAGTAGCAAGAGGACGACTTTCGCAAACAGTTCGGACGCCTTGATCGGATTATGTTCGCGCCTTAAGCGCTGCACTTCCTCCGGTGTCGGGGAAGGCATGGGTGTACGCTGCATACGTGGTGCCCCCTTTCCATTTTCTTAAGTATACCAAAACGAGCCGATACAAAATCCTTTAGGACAGAGAATCTGACATGAATATTCAGAATAGATTGATGATTCCTTGTAAATTATTTCAGTATTATTTTGTGGTAGGCTTAGAAGGTTGTTGAACATGAGAAGGAGGTCCATGCATCATGAAACGAGAGAATAGGGCCTGGTTGATGGGGTTTCAAATCATCATGAACATCATCGGCGGACTCATCGCGGCGTACGGGTTGGAGTCCGTCCTCATCCCGAACAACGTGTCGGACGGGGGCGTCACCGGCATCAGTATCGTCGGGTCGCAGCTAACAGGGTTGCCGCTCGGGATCTTTCTCGGGATTCTCAATATCCCGTTCATCTATCTCGGGTATAAACAGATTGGGAAAAGTTTCGCCATCCTTTCGGTCACAGGGATTGCGTCGTTGTCTGTCGGTACGGTGATCATGCACCATGTCCCGACGATCATCGAGGGCGACGCGCTCCTCATCACCGTGGTCGGCGGAATCATCCTCGGGTTCGGGATGGGGATTTCCCTCCGTAACGGGGGGGCGCTCGACGGGATCGATATGCTGGCCGTCCTCTTGTCCCGTAAACTGCCGTTCGGGACGAGTGACTTGATTCTATTTTTGAATACGTTCGTGTTCATCGTCGTCTCGACAGTGTTCGGGCTTCAAGGAGCCGTCTTGTCGGCGATCGCTTATTTCATCGCCTCAAAAGTGATTCATATCGTCGAAGAGGGATTGAGCGGTGCGAAGACGTTCAAAATCATCACGAGTGAACCGCATGAAATGGTCGAGACGATTCGGGACCGTCTCGGGCGGAGCGCCACGTTGAATCAGATCCAAGGGGCGTATTCTAAAGAGAGCTATTACGAAATCACGTGTGTCATCAACCGGCTCGAAGAACGAAAGATCAAGGACATCATCGATCAAGTCGACCCGAAAGCGTTCGTCGTCGTGTACGAGGTGACAGAGGTCAAAGGCGGGAATTTTCAAAAACGCGATATTCACTGACGGAGGGCCATGCGCCGTCCGTTTTTTTACCTCCACACGTGTGAACCCGTAAGGCAGGAAATCGGACGCAAAAAGTGGAATGAGACGAGGCAAGGGAAAGGGGAGGATGGAGCATGTATGCACTGATCGGAAAGCTCGTCACAAAAACGGGGCAACGCGACCGACTCGTGGCGATTTTATCGGAAGCGGCACGGGAGATGGAGGCGACGTCGGACTGTGAATCGTATCGGGTCCACGTATCGCTCGATGAGGCGGACACGGTGTTCGTCTATGAAGTGTGGCGGAGTGAGGATGCGCATGCGGCGTCGTTGTCGCTTGCTGAAGTGAGGGCGTATATCGATCAGGCGAAGCCCATCCTCGAGCGGATGGAGCGGATCGCCGCGCTCGAACTGCGGACGTGACGGAATCATCGAATCAACAGGCGGATGACCACGTGTCGTCCGTCTTTTTTGCAGGAGAAAGAGATGGATACCGAGAACAAGACAGGATTCGGAAAGGAGGGAACGTATGCGTCCACTCATACTCGGTGTCTTCGCGGCCTTGTTTTTTGCGAGCACGTTCGTGTTGAATGAAGTGATGCAAGTCGGGGGAGGTAGCTTCGCCTATAGTGCCTCGCTCCGCTTTTTATGGATGATCCCACTGTTGATAGTCGTCGTCGCCTTACGTGGTGGACTCAAGCGGGTCATCTCGGCGCTGAAGGACAATCCGCGTCCGTGGATCGTCTGGGGGACGGTCGGGTTCGGGTTCTTTTACGTTCCCATCTGTCTCGCGGCTGAAGTCGCACCCCCGTGGCTCATCGCAGGCACGTGGCAAGTGACAATCGTCGCCGGGGCACTGTTGTCACCACTCTTTAAGAAAGCGGATGGGTCACGCGAACAGATCCCGTGGCGAGGACTTCGGTTCTCGAGTCTGATCTTGATCGGGGTCGTCTTGATGCAAGTCGAGTTTTTCGAGTCGTTCGAGCCTCGCTTCCTATGGCTCGGTGTCGTCCCAGTCGTGATTGCGGCTTTCGCGTATCCACTCGGCAACCGTAAGATGATGCAACAGACGGACCTCGACGTGTTCGAACGCATCCTCGGCATGTGTCTCGGGTCGCTCCCGGTCTGGTTCTTATTGTTCGGGTATGGGTTGACGACGGGTCGTCCCTCGTCGAGCCAGCTCGGGCAGACGTTCCTCGTCGCCTTGTTGTCAGGGATTGTCGCGACCGTCCTATTTTTCAAAGCGACGGACCTCGTCAAGCACGACATGGGAAAACTGGCGTCCGTCGAGGCGACGCAGGCGCTCGAGGTGTTGTTCGCCTTGATTGGCGAGTTCCTCTTCCTCCATGCGGTCATGCCGTCCCCAATCGCTTTGGCCGGGATCACACTCGTCATGGTCGGCGTCGTCTTCCATAGTCGGAGCCAATTCATCGAGCTTCCGATGGCAATTGAAAAGGAAGCATAAAAAAATGCCTCGCTCCTTCGAGCGAGGCATTGTCATGAACTTGTTGTCAAACTGCCTTTGACTTTGTCGTAGAAGTCATCCATCATACCAGTACGGCTACCGAGTTGGCAGATGAGTTCGAGTGTTTCTTTATAGAACTTCTTGACGAGTCCTTTGTTTTTGATTCCGTCCATCGACGCGAGCGTCTTGTCGAGGTTCTCTAAAATCTCTTTAATCTGTGCGTCCGAGTCCGGTTTGACGACCGTCATGTTCTCCGGGATGCTGACGACCTTCTCTTGACCTTGGTGGCGGAATGATGCGCCGAAGCCGAGGTTCTCGATGAAGAGGTGCGGCATGACCTTTTGACCGAAGAAGTGCTTGTGCCAGTCTGTCGCTTTCATCGTGTCCATATCTTGTTTGAACGTGGAAGCCGTCGAGACGTATTGTTTAAACAAATCCGTCATGAATTTCTCGATGACCGGGATTTGAAGGGCGAAGACGTTTTTCAAGAGCGCGTCGAGCTGAGCGCGCGTCAAAGTAGTTTCGTTAGACATGTCAGTTCCTCTTTTCTCTAGTACGTTATTACCATCGTATGGGATTGGCGGACGGTCGTCAATGTAAGGGGAAACATTTTTTCAGAATATTTGATGAAAAGTCATCAACTTGTGGGATAATCAAGTGAAGACATCAACAACTAGGGAGTGGTTCTTGTGAACAAATCGATGAAATGGGCGTTCGCGCTCGGTGTGACAGGTGCATTGGTGGCAACGGTCGGTGTCGTCTCGTCCCGGGGACGGACAGAGGATACGACGCAGACGATTCGTGACCGAGAACTCGGATACGAGATCATCTTGCCGTCAAAAATCGTTGCGGCGATTGAGCGCGGTGACGTCTATATCGAGAAGGCACAGGACGTCGTCGACATCGGGGACACGAAGAGCTACAGCACGTTCGATTTGTACTATAACGTCGAGGACGGGGACGACCAACTCTTGTTCCACTTGGACTTGATCGACCGTGAGTTGACGGAAGAGGCGTTCGCGACAGAAGTCGGTTACGGCAACTATCTCGGCACGAACGACAAGACGTTCTTCTGGGTCGAACCGACAGAGGCTGTCCCGGGCGCGGAGGCGCATACGGATGAGATCGCTGAATTGATCGAGACGCTCCCTGAGTTGGAGTTCCGGACGTTATAATCTCGTAAGTGGGCTCGCTACGGCGGGCTTTTTCCTTTGTGCTACAATACAAATGAGGTGATGTACATGAATTGGACAGTAGAAGAAGTAAGACAGGCAGATGACGTCAAGGCGTTAGAACAGGTGGTCAATACGAACGACAAAATCGACGTCAAAGTCGGTCATGAATCGGTCGGACAGAACGACTATGCGGTATATGACGGCGAGACGCTCGTCGGGTATCTCATGCTCTTCCCGTATCTCCCGAACGAGTATGAGGTGAATGCGCTCGTTCATCCAGAATATCGGAAGCAAGGCGTCTTCACGGCACTGCTCGAGACGGCGAAACAGGATGCGAAACTGAACGGTTGTGAAGCGTTCACGTTCGTCATCGACCGGAACTCAGCGTCTGGGAAGGCGGTGCTTGAACATCTTCAGGCAACATATCAGTTCTCGGAATACAATCTCGTCTTGAAGAAGGCAGAACTCTTCTTGAAACCGGACGAGGTATCGCTCCGTGAGGCGACGGCAGACGACCGCCCGCTCATCATCGCGACACTCAGCGAGGCGTTCGGTGACCCGGTCGATGTGACAGATAACATCTATCAACAAATCGACACGCCGGACCGTGTGACGTATATCGGCGAAGTCGACGGCAAACCGGTCGGCGTCATCCGTGCCCTTCTCGTCGGTGATGATGCGGCAAGCATCCATGCGTTCGGTGTCAAAGCAGGAGAGCAAGGTAAAGGCTACGGCACGAAAATGTTGAAGCAGATGGTGCAACAACTGTTCCGTATGGGCCGGACGAAAGTCGAGCTCGATGTCGAGACGGAGAACAAGGCAGCGCTCGAAATCTATAAGCGTGCCGGCTTCGCAGAAAATGGCGGCTACGAGTTTTACATGATCGAATTATGAGGTGACCCACATGGTGAAAAATCTGAAATGGCTCGGTGCGGCGTTTGAAGCATTTCTCGGGATCCCGATTCTCGGTGGTCTTTTCATCATCGGGATGGGCTATTCGCCCCTCGGATTCATGTTCGTCTATCACGTCATCGTGTTGATTCTCTCGTTCAGTCGACTGAACCGATTCTCGTATGGCGCGGCCGTCGGGATCACGGCCTCGGTCCTTGGGTTCATTCCGATCGTCGGGATGATGCTCCACTGGGCGGCAGCAATCACGCTCGCGATTGACGCGGCGACGACTCCACGACGAGTAACGCACGTCGAACGTGTCGATGAAGCATTCTAACGTAACGTACTCCTGGACGGGGTACGTTTTTTCATTGACCAAACGTTCAACTGAAAACGCTATACATTCATTGGAAATCGGACGATATAAGGAGTGATGAACACAATGAGGAGGAACAACACAGTGAAAGTATTTAAAAACTTTACGACACAACTGCTCGCGTGGATCTTGGTCACGTCCTTTATCACGGGCGGAGCGGTCGGCTACATCACCCTATTGCTTTTGACAGAACTCGAGATGGAACAAGGTCAAGTCATGCTCGTCGGTACCGTCGTGGCGTTACTCATCTCGTCACTCGGCGGCATCGTCATTTACTTGATTGCCCGTCGTCCACTCAAAGCGGTCGAGATGGCTTCTGAAAAAGCCGTTGAAGTCGGGAACGGTGATTTGACAGTCCACTTCGCGGACGAGAAGACATCAGATCGTTCAGAGATGGGGCGTTTGCTCTTGTCGATGGACAATATGGTCGAGCACCTTCGGGAGCAAGGGACGAACATGCGTTACACGGCAGACCAGTTGACGGGTTCGGCACAAGAAATTGCAGCGTCAGTCCAAGAAGGAAACGTGGCGGGCGAAAGTATTCGTGTCGCGATGGATTCCCTCAACAAGATGTTAGAAGACAACGTCAGTGCGACGTACAACTCGATGGACTTGCTCGGAGCAGTCGCGCGGACGATGGAGAGCATTCGTCAAGAGATGTCATCGGCGCTTGATTCGGCGAGCGAGATGCAACAGGAAGCAGAGAGCGGGAAAGGGCTCGCGTCGTCTTCGGTCAATGCGATGCATGCGATTGCTGGGAAAGTGGAGCAATCGTCGACACTCAACAGCCAGTTGACAGAAATGACAGGCGAAATCTCACGAATCACGGATGTCATCAGTGACATCTCGGCACAGACAAACTTGCTTGCCTTGAACGCGTCGATTGAAGCGGCTCGCGCCGGGGAGCATGGTCGTGGATTCGCCGTCGTAGCGGCAGAAGTGAAAAAGCTCGCCGAACAAACAGCGAACTCGACACAAGAAATCACAGATCTCATCGTGGACGTAAAACGTCTCGTTGGCGATACATCGTCTTCGATGGCGAACGTGAAGGCAGAAGTGGAGACAGGTGTCGGCTTGGTTGAAAAAGCAGGTGGTGCGTTCGCATCGATTCACAATTCAGCGAATGAAGTGTATAGCCATGTCCATTCGGTCGACTCATTGCTTGATGAATCACGTGGTCAAATCGATTCGGTCGTGACGAATTCGGCAGACATCGTCGGTATGGTCGAAGAAGCATCGCGTTATGCGAATGAAGTGACGTCAGCGGCGAGCCAGCAAGCGGCAAGTCTTGGAGAAGTGAACGGGGCGATGACAGAGCTCGTTCGTGTGGCGGAGAGTTTGCAGAATGAGACGGAACAGATGAAGGTGGAAGCTTAATAATGATGAGGAGACGTCCCAGTGATGGGGCGTTTTTATTTCCATTAATTATAAAAAAAGTTATTTAAAACCTTAAATTTGAATTATAATGATTTTATGAAACTGTGGGAGGAATATTACATGGCAAATCAATTAACTATTAACAAAATGAACGAGATATTAGATTGGGGTTATGAAAAAGCATTGACTGGTTTACCCGGGATGGACACAGCATATGAATTGGCCGAAGAGTATACGAATAAGTATGGAGTGGACGAAGGAATTGATAAACTAATCACAACGCAGTTGGCTAAATGTGGGACGAGTGGATTTTTGACTGGACTAGGTGGTTTGATTGTATTACCAGTAGCGGTTCCTGCTAATATCAGTTCAGTCCTGTTTATTCAGATGCGTATGATTGCTTCAATTGCCATTATGAGAGGGTACGATGTGAAAGATGATCAAGTGCGCGCTTTTGTTTATGCCTCATTAACTGGAAAAGCTGCAACGGATATCTTAAAGCAAGCAGGTGTTCAAGTGGGACAGAAATTAGCAATCAATATGATTAAAAAGTTACCTTTTGAGGTTATTAAAAAGATTAACAAAGCTGTTGGATTTAGATTGATGACGAAGTTTGGACAAAAAGGCGTTATTAACATGGGGAAAATGGTGCCACTCGTAGGAGGGGTAATTGGGGGAACGTATGATGCGACTACGACAAAATTAATTGCCAACGCAGCTAAAGATATTTTTGTCGAGCTGACACCGCAGCTTACGTAAAATAAATAATTTTCAATATCTCCCTCTCGGCAAAAGCTGAGAGGGATTTTAGTTCGCACGCTACTAGGTAACGCAATACTAATTTTATAGTGAATGAAAGGATGAGAAACGTGGATGATTTAGGAAAACAGTTGAGACGTTGGACAGAAGGGACGGCCCTCTACATAGAAAAATGGATGCGAGGAATGGATTCGATGCTAGGTCAAGCGTTGGCTGAGTGGATGGCTCAAGAAAAGCGAGTCATCGCGTTTCGGAGGCAAACCCGTGAGGTGGAGGACAAGCTAAGGAAGCACGATCTCGTTATTCAAGAACTCATCACTCGCTTATACCAGCATGACGATACACAACGCTTAGATCAACAAGCACGTTTTCAACAAACACTGCGTGAAAAAGTGAATCGGATTGAAATGTTATATCATGAACTTCAAGCAAAAGAAGAAGTCGTTATGAAAAGTCGCCTTGCGGTTCAGCAACTGTTGTTTAAAGTGGACGAGTCAAAGACAAGGGAAGCGCATCTTCAAGAAGAAGTAATAAAACAAAAAACAAAATTGCGACAATTTGTTGTGGAAAAACAACAACTAGAAAATCAAATAAAAAACATGACATCGCAACTTTATGACGATAATCTTCAAGCTAATGCGAAAGAGCTCTTTAAGGCGCAGATTCATGAAGCGGAGACGCGGATTAAGGAGATTGAAGCGCGAGAGCAAGCAATTCATGAACGAAATAAACACTACGAACAAGAACTAAAAAAAGTGCAACATCAAAAAATGGAGCTTGATCAAAAAGTCGCACAAATGGAATTGGTACGTGAAAGCTTGGTAAGAGAGAAACAGCAATTGCTTCATGAGGTCGCGTCTCAAGAAAAACAGATTCGGTTATCCATACAAGAGAGCGAACGCCTTCAAAAACAATTACAAGCGAGTCGACAAGAACAAGAAGAAGCATATTCATTGTTTAGTGAAGAACTTGAAAAACGAACAGAGGTAGAACTTGAAAAAGAGGAAATCAATCGCAAATACGATGCAATGATGGAACAGTGGAGTTCGTACAAGAAGAAGTATATGCAAAAAGAGACTCGCCTGGAAAAGCGGCTCGGACGTCGAATCGGTGGGAGTATTCCGAACATACTCGTGGAGCCAGAATTCGTAAAAGACTATTTAGAATTGTCTGAACAAGAGCGGACAGGTGTGGATGCAGCACTTTATGAACTTTCACTTGGATGGCATACTGGGAACGTGACGTTTCGACCGAACAGTGTCAAAGGAAGAACGACAACGTACCAGGAATATGGTTGGGGAGCATCACATCAAGTGCCGGGACGATTATATGTAAAAAAAGAAAAGGATGGATACCGTATCTATCGAATCAGCCGGACAAAAGATGGAAATCATCGTTTAAGTCAATCGCGAGTGATTAGCTGGCTAAAAAATCAATAAAAGTTGTAAAGAAGATTAAACATTTGAAACGACACTCCGATATAGAGTATGGAAACGATAAAACGTTCCAATAAATGCAGGGTGAGGGGCCGGCCTAAACCTTGCATGCTCGGACAAATGGATTTGGAAGAGCGGGAAAAAATTAAACCTATGGAGGGAAATTACAATGATTATTAACCACAACTTAAACTCAATGAACGCACACCGCAACATGTCGTTCAACACAACACAAACTGGTAAAGCAATGGAGAAATTGTCTTCAGGTCTTCGCATCAACCGCGCAGGCGACGATGCAGCTGGTCTTGCAATTTCTGAAAAAATGCGTGGACAGATTCGCGGTTTAGACCAAGCGACACGTAACTCACAAGACGGAATTTCAATGATTCAAACTGCTGAGGGTGCATTGAACGAAACGCATTCAATCCTACAACGTATGCGTGAACTATCTGTTCAAGCAGCCAACGATACAAACAATGCTGATGATCGCGTTGAAATTCAAAAAGAAGTTAACCAATTAACATCAGAAATTAACCGTATTGGTAATACAACAGAATTCAACACTCAGAAGTTACTTAACGGTAACAAAGTAGGTGTGGCTGCAACAGCACCTTCTGCAGAAGTTAAATCAAGTCTCGACATCGGTGCATTAAAAATCGAATCTAAGTTAACAGGAGTGGCTGGTGATAGCCAATCTGTTGAAATTATTCAAGGATCAGGAACCTCTGTAGCTACTTCAGCAGCATATAGTGGTAATAAGCTAACGATTACTTTAGGTACTGACGGTTCAGGTAATCCGTTGACAGTTGATAATGATGATATCATTGCTGCTATAGGAACGGACCCTGCTTCTGATGCTGCTTTCACAGTAACTACAACTGACGGTACTCAAGTACGAGGCACAGCAAGTGTAGCTTCACTAACTGGAGGTGCTGATGAAGTTACTGCAGCTAAAGATGGTGCTGCTTCACTTCAAATTGGTGCAAACCAGAGCCAGCAATTTACTGTAACAATTAATGATATGCGTGCTGCAGCATTAGGGATTGCAGGTACAGCCGCTGGTTCACCATCAGGAGCGGCAGCTGCAACTGGAGCAGCATTTACAGCAAACACAGCTGAAAACGCACTTTCAGATTTCACTACGGGAACAGAACGTGCTCTTGATGTAACTGATGCAACAAAAGCATCAGCTGCAACAAAAGTTCTTGACCATGCAATTAAAACTGTATCAGCAGAACGCTCGCGTCTTGGAGCATACCAAAACCGTCTTGAGCACACAATTAACAACTTGAGTGTTGGTGCTGAAAACCTTCAAGCTGCAGAGTCACGTATCCGTGACGTAGATATGGCGAAAGAGATGATGAACTTCACGAAGAACAACATCCTTAACCAAGCTGCACAAGCTATGATGTCGCAATCGAATCAGCAACCGCAAGCGGTTCTTCAATTGCTTCGTTAATTGGCTCTATAACAAACTTTTTGACACCCGCGTCCATAAAGGAAACGCGGGTGTTTTTTAACTAACATACACAGCTTGCTCTTCTTTTAATCGATTTTTCTTAATATCCTGCCACTTGTATACAACAGACCAATAGCTACGTCCTAATGTGTCCGCAATTTCTTGATCTGAAATACCCTTTAGTTTTGAGGTCACAATCAATTCGATTTCTTCCTCTGAATAATCGTTTTTAGGTTTTGAAGTAATGACAGTCAAATCTGGATTTGCTTCTTTCTCAATCTGTAAACGGTGTTCCCAATCTAGTTTCCATGCCATAGAAGGTATCTCCTTACTATAAGAAACAGTAAAGTCTAAGAATTTTAGAGCATCTTCCGTCTTTTGAATACGAAGAATAAAATTGTGACCATCGTTTCTTCGGCTTAACACGAATCGATGTCTAAATGTTTTTTCGATGAATTGACTTAAGTAATTTAATTCAGAAGGATGAAATGCTTGTAAATATAGTGCGATGTGAGGAGTTAAAATCATTTGTTGCTTTTTTGAACGGGTCGAGCGCGTGACACACAGGCTACCGTCATCTAAATAGAGAGCTAGTAAAAAAACTGGATCCGTACATTCTTCAAGTAAATGAAGGGGAATGCTTTTTTTACCTCCGATATAAAGTTCTGCTCGAAGCCAGGTAAACAATTCGTCAAAACGTGAGGTGAGAGAAGCGCTCGTTCCGTTGTTATTTTTGATGATACTTGAAAAGATTCGTGGAGCGCTGTTTAATTTCCATTCACGATATTCGAGTTGCTTGATTGAAAAATGCTCTCCATATCTTAAATTCGCGTTTGGATATTTCTTTTTAGGAGTTCCGATGTGTCCATCTCCTAATAAAGTCCCCATTAATAAACTCTTCTCAAAAGTCGTCAATTCTGCCCATTTCATCGCTTTTTATCCTCTCTTAAGGGAATGTATGTTCTTATATTGAATACCCAATTTAAATAATCGAATTTCAATTCAAAGGAAAATAATTATGAATAATCATTGAACAAGTTTCCATTGAACTTCTTTCTTGACTTGCCGATATTAAGTAAGAGAAGAACAAATAAGGAGTAGAAACGTATGAACCCGACCATTTCAGAAGTCCGGCTTCACCTACCTTCTTCCGTCTTGCCGTATGAACAAACGAAAAACGTGTTCGTCGAAGCGAATCAAGCAAAACTCGCTGACGAAGGCATCGTCATTCTTCCGACGCCTCAACACGTCACCAAATTAGAGGCGGCCGTCGAGAAGGCGAATCAAGTGCTCGAACAACAACGTACGGGCTTGAAGTTTATGAAACATGAAAAATTGAACGACTACTATATTCAAATCGTGGATACGAACAACGAAGTCATCCGCGAAATCCCAAGCAAGAAATCACTTGATTTCTTTGCGGCGTTCATGGAGTTCAACCAACTCTTCGATGAACGGGTATAAAGGAGGATTCTCATGACGACACCGATCCGATTTGGCGGACTCGCCAGTGGAATCGATACGGATACGATTATTAAACAATTGATGCAGGCCGAGCGTGCGCCGGTCGATAAACTTGAACAAAAGAAACAAACGACGGAGTGGAAGCGCGATGCGTATCGTGAAATTAACCGTTCACTTATGACTCTTCGAAATAGTGCGGTCGACTTGATGTTCAGCCGCAACTTCTACGCGAAGACGTCGAGTTCATCGGATGAGTCACGTGTCTCGGTTGTGGCAGGTCCGTCGAGTGGGAATACAGCGATTCGGGTTGATTCGGTTTCTGCTCTAGCAACTGCCGCGACAGTAACGGCAACACCGTTAACGAAAGCGGACGGTGCTGTGACAAGAACGACTAAACTCTCTGACATGAAATTTACACCGACATCTCGTTCAGCGACACTTGATACTGCTACAAAAGAATGGACACTTTCACCCCCGCCAAAAGCCGGTAGTGTTCAGTTGCTTGATGCGAGCGATTCGCCATTAGTTGATGGAACCTATAGCGTCGACGCGACAGGTAAAGTGACGATGACAGATGGGTCAGATATCCCTGCTGGTACGAAAGCGACATTCACTTCCGGATATGAACTTGAACTACGCTCTGTGAAAGATGGTGCGATGCAGAAGATTCAGTTATCAGAAGATGCCACTGTAGACAATCTAATTGCGGCATTGAATGGTAAAGAAACAGGCATTTCCGCATTTTTTGAACCGATTTCAGGGAAGCTCGCTTTGACTCAAAAACAAACGGGTTCAACTGCAGTGATTGAATTCGGTGCAGCCACACAAGCGGCTCTAGGAATTGCTTCAACTGATGCCTCGAAAGCCGGAACAGATGCACAGTTTATGCTGAACGGTATTCCAATGACACAAAGCTCGAATACTGTGACAATCGACAATATGACATTAACCTTGAAGTCGACATTTGCGAGTGGGGCTGTCACACTCTCCGCTGCCACTGACACTCAAAAAATCTTTGACAACATCAAAGGATTCGTCGATAAATATAATGAGACGATCGATCTCATGAACAAGAAGACACGAGAAGAACGATTCCGTTCGTTCGCACCGCTCACACAGGCACAACGTGATGAGTTGTCTGAGGACGAGATCAAAAAGTGGGAAGAGAAAGCGATGAGCGGGATGCTCCGCGGGGACACGATCCTTCGCGGAACGATGGACACACTTCGTAGCAAATGGTCAGGCGCGACATCTACTACGAATGATCTTGATATGTCTCGCTTATTCCAAATCGGTCTCTCGACCGGTTCTGACTTCACGAACGGCGGAAAGATTGAGCTGAATGAAGAGAAGTTAAAAGCTGCCATCGAGAAAGACCCAGAACAAGTATATAAACTTTTTACTGATGAAAATACAGGATTACTCCCGCAAATCCGTGATACGGCAAAAGACTCACGTGAGACAATCACACGAATCGCCGGTGCCGACGGGGCTGGGGCTCCGACGTATTCAATGGGTCGCGAGATGACGCAGATGGATACTCGAATCAAACGATTAAACGATTTACTCATCGACAAAGAAAATGCCTACTACCGTCGCTTCGCAGCGATGGAAACGGCGATGAACCAGGCGAACTCGCAAGCCGCTTCACTTCAACAGTTCTTAGGCGGAGGCATGTAAGAGGAGGAATTTAAATGGTAGCTAATCCATATGCAGCATATCAAAACAATGCGGTCACGACCGCGAACCCACAGGAACTGACGCTTATGCTTTATGACGGGGCGCTCAAGTTCATGCGCCTCGCCAAGCTTGCGATCGACCAGGGCAACCCTGATTTGAAGAACATCAATATCCAAAAGACACAAGCCATCTTCCAAGAGCTTCGTCTCACACTCAATAAAGACATTGCCATCTCGGCGAACTTGGACTCGCTCTATGAGTACATGTGGCGCCGTCTCGTCGATGCGAACGTCAAGAACGACACGACGATCCTCGACGAGGTACTCGATTTCACGACGGAACTCCGCGACACGTGGAAGGAAGCGATGAAACTCGCGAAGCAGTCATGATGCCGATTGATGAAATCATCTTAAAGACGCAGCGTCTGAAAGAGTTGCTGGCACAAGTCCCGGAAGAGCCGACGTACGACACGTGGATGGAACAAATCCATGAGCTCTTGGAGGACCGGGAACAGTTACTCGCGGCACACGGTCCTGATTTGGAGAAAGCCGATCAGACGGTTCTCCGGCAGCTCGTTGACGACAGTCAAAAGATTGCGCGTCTCATTGAGGCAGAACACCAGCGTCTCGGAATGACGCTCGGGACGGCCCGAATGGAACGGAAGACGGTCAAATCGTACGTCGACCCGTATGAAGACGTTGATTCCAACTTTTCTGGACTATTCGACCAACAGACGTAAAAAGCTCGGAGGCATATGCCTTCGAGCTTTTGTGCGTTAAGAAGTTTTGACTTGGCGACGCATGCGAATGATGAAATAAGAGACCGTAAACAAGAACAGCCCACTTACCGTAAAATTTAAGTAGAGACGTACGGCATCTTGAAGTGATGTGACCGGTGTAGACCCACCGAACCATAGGAGTGGCAGAATCGTCACGTGCATGACGCTCCAGTGAATGAAAATTTGCTTTTTGAACGACCATTGCCGAACTTCGTAAATGACGCTCGTGAGCCCGAGAAAGAAGGCGACTCCGGCGTAGACGAGCATGGCGTGTACGCCGTCCATATTTCCTGACCATCCTTGGTAGAGCGAGAGTATCGCGAACGGCAGCGACCATAAGAGGCTCCGTACGAACCCTTTCTTCACGAATTGCATATGTAACATCCCCTCATTGAATTGTTGTGCATATATACGGATATCACGCAAAAAGGTTTCGGATAAAAAGCGAGGATGAAATCACGTCTGTTTTCCGCTATAATCGGGTAAACATCATTGTAACCGTTGCTTCTTTTCTGGAAAGAGGAGGGAAACGAGATGCGTGAGAAAGAGTCAAAACCGGTATCGTCACGGAAACGCCGTTATTTCGTCTATGGTCCAGAGGGAGCGTACGATGAGTATGTGGAACGGGACCCGAAACTTGAGGCGTATGTCGAGGACGATACGCCGCTTGAGGATCGTCCCGATCCATACGAGGAAGAAGAACTGAAATCAAGGGGATAAGCGTATATGTCAAGGTCCGATTGTGGACCTTGACTTTTATTTTGCCTGGAACTTTTTCTTGTCACGGTATGGATTGCCAATTCGTTATATTCGTCTTAACCACATTACTTTGATTATGAAAAGGGAGAGATGAAGATGAACATGAAACGGTTTGGCTTACTAGTGGCGGTACCGCTTGCACTACTCGTCGGATGCGGGGAAGCAGATGAACTGAAGACGACGGCGACGGATACGGAAGAAGTGGCAGAGGCAGAAGCGAGTGCGGCGGACGAGACGACTGCTGAAGAGACGGACATCCAAGAAAGTGAACTCGGCACGAACAAGATTTATTTGAAGAATAAGGCAGTCACAATCACGGAGACGATGGGACCGATTCAGTTCGCGATTGACAAAGTGCAGACGTCACGTCTCACGGTCGCGGAAGCTTATAGCGATTCATTCGATGGACAAGAAGAGGTGACCGTCGTCGCGATGAACATGATCGTCGAGAACACGGTCGACGAGACGATGAGTTTCCATCCGAACCAGGCGACGCTCGTGACGAACACGGGGGAGCAGGTGTCTTCGGATTTATGGTTCTCGGATGACGTCGGTGGCGAATTCATGGGGAAAGTGAAGAAAGAAGGGAACGTTCTCTTCTTCGTGAAGGCGAAGCCAGAAGAGCTGACGGACTTGAAAGTTGTCATCGATGGACCGTTTAACGAGAACTTCGACAAAGTGGCGGAAGACCGTTACGAATATACGATCAACGTGACGAAATAAGTTGAGGCGTGCCGAACAAGTGTCGGCACGTTTTTTGTATGGTCACTGGAAAATAAGTAGGTGAATGATCATAAAATATATGATTTTTTCTAATTAGATGGGTACATATTCAATATAAGTCATTGTCCGACGAGATTTTCGAATAGGAGGGAGCGTATCATGAAGGTTCGACATTGGTTGTTCACTTTGCCTCTCGTATTTCTGATTGGATGCGGGGAGACGGATGAGGCGACGAGTTCTGAAGCTACCGAGCAGACCGAACAGACTACGGATGAAGAAACCACTTCTTCATCAGAAGGAAGTGAATCGAGCAAGGGTGAAGATACGTCAGAAGGGATTGGTGGCTCCGAAGAGTTTGAGGTAGAAGAGAATGAGCTTGGCATCAGTCAAATTTACATGAAAAATCGTAACCTAGGTATTGAAGAAAAGATTGGTCCAATCATTTTTCAGATTGATAAAGTGCAAACCCTCCGATTACAGGTTGCTTCTGATTTTCGTTTCATGTTCGATGAAAAAAAAGAAGTGACCATTGTTTCGTTCAACGTGATTGTCGAAAATACGAGTGACGACACGGTCTCATTTCATCCGAATCAGGCCCGCCTTGTAACGAACACAGGAGAACAGGTAGACGCTGATCTAATCATTTCGGAAGATGTCGGAGGAGAATTTTTAGGTAAAGTGAAGAAAGAGGGCGGGGTACTCTTTCATGTAGATTCGATGCCAGCAGAGTTGACCGAGGTGCGTTTCGTCGTAGAGGGTCCTTATAATGACCAATTCAATAAAATCGCAGAAGAACGTTATGAATACACAATCGACGTATCGAAATAAATAGAGGGCGTGCCGAATGAGTAGCGGCACGCCCTATCTGTCTAGTCTAAACCTGAACAATAGAGGATAATGAAGATATCCCATCTTTTAGGAGGTCAGTGATGAAGAACGTCTCTCTAATCAAATATGACCAACAGCTCCATTATGAATGGTCGAGTCATGTCTTGGAAGAAACGGAGGATTACGTATTGTTGTATGCGAGGCCGGGTCGGACGCTCCAACATCATACGCTAAATGCTTGTTATACATATGATTCTTACTCGCTTGAGTGCTTCATGCGGCATGAAGGGTTTACGTTACAGCTTGATTTAGAACAGGACGGCACGATGCGCTGGTACTCCAATATTGGCCTTCCTCCAACCATTACGGATGAGGAGATTCATTTCGTCGATTTGGATGTCGACCTCATTGCGAGAGAATTGGGTGAATGGCAACTCGTCGATGAAGAAGAGTTTGACATCAACCGGATACGATATGGCTATCCAAATAAATTGGTTGAACAAGTATGGCACACCGTCGCTGAAGTGAAACGACGAATCGAGCATCAGCAATTTCCGTTTCACGGTTCGTTAGAGCGGCGTCTCATCGAACTCGCTCAAAGAGAGACGCCTCACTTCCGCTGATGCGGTAACGGGATCGACAACACTTCCCAGTCGCTACCGGCAAATAGTTTCGATAGATAGACGATCTGACCGACGTGATAGCCGTAATGCGACACTTGTCGCTCAATCGCATCGATCACGGAGTGGGCTTCCCCACGAATCATGACGTCTTTTCCTAAGTCCTCTGGTTTCAGGTCGGCCAAGACGTTGTCCAACAGTTGCCAGCGCTCGTGCCACACCTGCATGAGTTCGTCCCGGGAGAGTTGTTGGTCCTCGAACTCGGCGTCGCGATTCCGGTCCGGCTTCTCGCCGTCCGTCGTCAAGAAGTCGGTCCAGCGCGATTTCATATTGTTCGCCATGTGCTGGATGATGAGGGCGAGGGAGAGCGTATCGGGTGCAAGCGTCTTATGCAGGTCCTCGTCATTCACTTGGACGAGCGCACGCTCGGCGAGTTGTTTCTGGCTTTTGAACGTGGCGCGTACGGTATCGAGATATTGTGTTTCAAACATGAAAAAACCTCCTTTTGAGTTCAATGGTTCTATACCCAATCGGAGGTTTCCTATGACTTATTTCGTTAATACTTTTGTCGTTTTGACAGTACTGCCGTATTTGTTTTTGGAAGTCAGCTTGATGACCGTTCCCGCGCGTTGCTTGGACACTTTGAACGAATAGTTCCCTTTTGCATCTGCTTTACGTGTATATGATTTTTTCCCAATCGTCATGACCACACTCGCATATTTTTCTGTCTTACCCGTTACGGCTGTCGATTTGGTCGTCACTTTGTTGATGGATAGGACAGGGTACAAGTGCGTCGAGTTGATTTGAAGGCGATAAGCTCCGCCGAGATGGTCGTAGCTGCTCTTCTCGAGCTTCACATAATATGTCCCTTTCGCGAGAGATGCACTATTCCGGTAACGTTCCGCCTTACTTAACGTGTCGTCTAAAATCGTATTGCCTTTACTGTCGGTCAAGATGAACGTACTCCATTCGTTTGTCGGTGCATATAGGTCAAAGGATACGCGACTCGACTTCGGTAGGACGAACTTGTAGTAGTCGACCGAGTCGTTCCAAGATAAAAATCCAATCTGCTGTTTGAAGAATGGGAATGCGCTCGCAGTACGTGGCGTATTGTTCGATTCCTTCTCTACATTTTTAGCTGCTTTAAATCCGGCACGAAGCTGGTACGCGCCACCGAGCCCGTCGCTATACCCGTAATCACTTCCGATTCTCAAGTAGTACGAGCCAGGTTCTAAGTCAGCTGGCAATTGTACCGTTTCTTCATAAACGGTGTCCGTGTAGACGACTTTATTGCTTCGATTGATCAATTCGACAGTAAGGACTTCACCCATCGTGGACTCGACCTGAAGATCAAGAGATCCCGCTGCTTTTAAGTCAATCTGGTATACATCGATCGCATCCTGACTCGAGATGAATCCAGTTTGCCATTTGTTCAGTGGTAGAAGGGCAGAAGAGCTGACTTCCTGGTTCGGCTCCATTTCATCATTGTTCGCCGGTGTGAATCTTGTCGCGAGACGGTAAGGGAGCGGTTTTTCTTCCCAAGTGTTCTCGTTTTCGACAATGATGCGATACGCCCCCGCTTCAAGCGCACCGTTCAAGACGTAGCGTGTCGTCCCTAAATTGCCCGGCAGCCGTAATTCCTTCCCATTTTTCTCGATTCGAACGTCCAACAGATCGTCCCCATACTCCAAATCGACTTCTAACTGTCCTGCACTCGGTAACGTCAACGTGTACTCTTCGCTGAATGTCGGGGAAGATAAAACTCCTCGTACTTCTGCGTTTGGTTCAATCGCTTGCCCGCTCGCCAATACTGAAAACGGGAACAATACACCGAATAGTACACCGAGCGTCATTAGCCATCGTTTCATAATCATTTCCTCCTTAAATATCGATTCCACTTGCTATCATAATCGGATTGAATGACTAAAACTGATGATTTTCGTGTAGGAGGAGAATCGATTTTTAAGATTTGTCAGGTTTCGTTCGACAAAAAAAGACCGCTTTCGCAGTCTTCATGCATGTTCCAATCGAAAATCTTCCCAGTGCGTCCGTGCCTGATTTCGAATCCGCTCCGATACTTCCTTACTGCTGAGGAGGATCCCGTACCAGCGACGTGCATCTTCGTAATAGTCGAGCGCAGCCGAAAGGTCGGCAATCCGTAGCATGAGCTGGTCGTACGGCAGCCCGGTCCGGATCGGGTCCGTATACGCCTCTTGCACCTCATTGTATTTATCGAGTGTGCGTTGCATCCATTCCTTCTCAGACGCCGTATCCCCCATCAACCGATACATCCAGACGATCCGCATCCCGAGCATGGCGACAACGGAAGGCTTTTGTCCGCTCAACTGGGCCGTCATGACCGCAAATTTATATAAGAGAATGACGTGCTCATGTGTCCGGTCACCTTTTAGGACATCCGGGTTCACTTGGTTGAAGTAATGCGTCTCGAGTGCCTCCCGGTTATGCTTTCGCACCTTGTCGAACGAGTCATGGAAGACGAGGTGGCAGTGACCGCAGACGGTCGGCTCATACAAATACGGGTTCGGTCCGTCATACGTCGTATAGCCGTCCTTTTCGACCTCAAGCGGTCGGATATGACGTGACAACACGCGCTGGGTCTTGCTTTCCTGTAAACAATACGGACATTTGACTTTCTTCAGAAACAAATGTTCTGCCATCTCGACACCTCACACATAGACGTTGACGAGCAATCCGCGAATCTCACCGACCTGGTCGAGGAGGGAGAGGCGAGAGGCTTCCCCTGAGATGACCTGGTCCGTCAGCGCAAGGAGCTTCTGGTCGACTTGTTCGACGACCTTGTAAATCTTCGCACGTCCCCGGCGGTTGAAACCGCGCTTGTCCTCGAGGCGGAGTGCCGCGTCAACGGCCTCTTTCATAAAGTCTTTGATCATTTTCTTATAATCGGTTAGCGCCTCGACCGTCTGGCTCTCGGCAAGAAGCTCTCCTTGTTCCTGGATTGCGGCGATTTGACGATGGAACCGTTCATGCTCGCGGTCTTCACGCTTTTGACCGATGACGTTTTGGAAGGAGACGCCGGGTTCGACTTCGGGGCGTTTCGCCTTGCTTGAGCCGAGGAGCGATTGCGTCTCCATGATGCGACGAATGTCCATATGGGCAACCGTCCTTTCTTTAGGTTAGTTCAATAATTGTAACACGCCTTGCGGTAACGCGTTCGACTGCGCAATCATCGCCATGCCGGACTGATTCAAGATGTTAAGTCGGGCGAAGTCCATCATTTCACGGGCCATGTCGGCATCACGGATTCGTGACTCGGATGCCGTCAAGTTCTCAGAACCGATGGCGACGACGCTGACGTTCGCCTCGAGCCGGTTTTGGATGGCCCCGAGCTTCGAACGCTCGAGTGACACACGGTTGATGGCTGCATCGAACTTCGCGATTGCTTCTCCCGCTTTGTCTGGCGTCAATACGCTGAGGGAGTAATAAGAAACATCTGCTGTCGCTTGATTGTTGTCATGGTCGACGGGAGATAACGCTCCGCCTCCCGCTGTCGTCGTCGTGATGCCGAGTGCGTGCGCCCGCATGTCTTCGACGTTCAAGACGACGGCCTCGTTATTACCGGCCCCGATTTGGAAAAAGAGCGTGCTCGCACCCTGCATGTATTCCCCGTTCATGATCTTCTTCGAGTTGAACTCCGTCGTCTCGGCGATTCGTGTCACTTCTTCCGTCAAGGCGTTGATCTCTTCTTGGACGGCTTTCGCATCGTCCTCGCTGAGCGTCCCGTTCGCCGCTTGGACCGACAGTTCACGCATGCGCTGGAGGAGGGAATGCGTCTCGTTCATCCCGCCCTCGAGCGTCTGGGTGAGCGAGATGCCGTCGAGCGTGTTGCGTTCGGCCATCGAGAGCGAGTCGAGGCGCATCCGCATCTTTTCGGAGATGGCGAGTCCTGCCGCGTCATCCGACGCCTTGTTGATCCGGACCCCGCTCGAGAGACGGTCCATCGTCTTCTTCATCGACGCCTGGTTCAACGAGAGTGACGTATAGGCCTTCAACGCTTGGACGTTATTGGTAATTTTCATAGCGGTTTCCTCCAGTCGGTACAGATTGTGTTTTCGCGCGTTCCATCGCCTCGCTCCACGTCTTGTCGAGGTCGCTTGCGAGCGTATGTAGTTCGGCGATCTTTTGTTGGTCCTGGTCGATGATCGCCTCGACACTGGCGTTCGCCATATAGAGATAGATTTCATCAAGTTGCGCCGCGATGATGCCACCGCCGTCATGAAGTCCTTGATGGAGCTTGACCAACAGCTCGCGCGCTTGGCGCAGATGACGATTTCGTTCAGCGATCGTCGAGCCTTGGGCGCGTTCGTAATGATACGTGAGTGCGTGTAACATCGCCTGTGTCAGTTCTTCAGGCCTCATTTCATATAACTGGGTTGGGTTCATCTTGGTTCTCCTTTAATGGAATCGAGTTCTTCTATCAACAGCAACACTTCCGCCATCACGTCATACAGCTGCGGGGGGATGGCATCCCCTAAGTCGAGGTCGAGCAAGTGTCCGAGCAAGGAATGGTCGTTCTCGACCGCCACGCCTCGGGCACGTGCCTCTTGTAGAATTTTTTCAGCGACGGCTCCCGTTCCGCGGGCGACGACGACGGGCGCTTTGTCCGTCGATTCGTCATAGCGGACGACCGCGGCCGTCTTTCGTTTCGTCAAATCCATGCGTTGGTACATCGTGGCCTCCTAAATTCTGAAGTCATAGCCGGTCGTCGGTGCCACTTTCGGTTCATCGACGACGCGTTCGGCTTTCGTGAGCGGTTTGAATTGGGTCGTCACGCTCTTATAGCCGATCGTCTCGAGCGTCTGCTCAATCTTGCCGAGGAGCGGGAGGGCGAGTCGTTCGACCGTCGCATCGTCATGCTCGAGCGTGAGGCGGAGGTTCCGGTCTTTCGCTTCGAGTTTGACGCCAATCTCGCCGAGGCGAGGTGTCTCTAAGCGGATATAGAGGACGCTGTTCTCCCAGTCGACGACGTCACCGGCCTCGCGGTTTTGGATATGGACGTGAATCCCGGTGTCGATCTCCTGTACTTTCGCCGGAAGGGCGAAGAGGAGTTGGTGGAGCTGACCGCCATCGAGGCGGTTGAGTGTCTGTTGGACCTGAAGGAACGAGGCGAGTCGCTGCGCCTCCGGGTTCGTCGTATCACTTCGTACGGACAGGGCGGACGTCGGCGTGTTGTTCGCCTGTGCGAGCTGGGCCTGTGCCTGGACACGTTGCGTCACTTCCTGGACGTGCCGACCGGATAGTGTCGCGTCAAGTTTCAGCGGTGTGACGCTCGGGATTTCTCCTGCGCGCATCGCACCATGTGGGATATATTCAATCCGTGCCTGGTTCGGTGCGTAACGGAAGTCGTTCAACGTCGCCCGTACGTCTTTGACGAGTGCCGCGCTCTCTTGTGGCTTTGTCGAGAGTAAGGACAAGGCGAGGTCGAGCTTCGCGGTCATGGCGACGAGTTGCTTTTCCTGCGTCACATCCGTGTGAAGGAGCGCGTCCGTCTTTTGGACGAGTTGCGTCAAGCGGGTCGAGACGGTCTCGAGCGCGGGACGTGCCGCATGTGGATTCGTCTCGATGAGTGCCGCGACTTGTCCGAGTTGTTTCGTCACGGTCGCCTGTTCGTTTCGGAACGTGTTCGTCACGTTCGCGAGATGGCTCGTCACTTCCTTGACCATCACCTGTCGTCCGTTCACCGGTGGGAGCGGCAACGGTTCGGTGCGCTCCATCTTCGGTGAAGTAGGGAAGTCACGGATGACCCGGTCGATCGTCTCAGGCGTCGGTGTCACCCGTTCGCTCACGGGACGTGACAAGTTGACGAGTTCGACGTATCGCTCTTTTTGAGGGTACGGCGCGTGTGGCGCCGGCGGTGTGAGGAGTTGTCTCGCCTCATTTAAAGAAAGGACGGCAATCTCTCGTGCGACCTCACGCGGGATGGCCAGAGTATCGAGCGTCTTTAGATGAAGAATGACGTCGCGCATGTCTCCTTTAAAGGCCGTTTCGAGCAGGCGCACCGTGTCCTCGTTCATCGGCAAACGCCCGGACTGGAGCAGACGGCTGACGGCACTTCGGACTTCGGGTGGAAGGGAAGCGAGGAGCGTCTGAATCTTCGCGTCGAGCTTTGACGATGCAGGTGGTGCGGGTTCAAGCGTCTCTTCCTTTTGTGGAACGACGGTCGCGAGCAAGACGCCGTCCTGTTCGGCAAGCGTCACGTGGAACGGGTTCGTCTTCGGGAGCCCGTCTTTGAATGTGACCTCGACTTCTTCGCCGTTGATCTTGACGATTGCGGAGTCGGGGCCTGTCTGTTTGACGAGCTCGGCCTTATAGGTCCGGTTCGTCTGGATGCCTGGTAAGACCGAACTGACGGCGGTCGCTTGGGCTTGAATTTGCATGTTTGTCACCTCGACCATAATATCGACCTCTTTTTCAAAAAATGAAGCGAAACAAACGAAAAAAACCTTCCGTCTTTTCGACGGAAGGCGTGTCATGATTCAAGCGCTGGGCTCGCATTCAATTGTTGGAACCGGGCGACGAGTTCACCTGTCGCTTTCAGTTGGTTCCGAAGGACGTACGGTGTCGCGTTCGTCTGAATTTGATGTCCATCTTTTGTGAGGACGAGGCCGTTCGGCTCCTCCTCGATGTTCAGTATGTCTCGAATATGGGACCAGGCATACCATTCACAATCGTCTCGCTTTGGAGACTTCGTCGGGAAGAAGACGAGTCCGGTTGTCGGTTCGATTACGACAGGGACTTTCCCTTTTACGCCGGCGACGCGTTTGGCGATGAAGATTCGTTCCTCGATCGAGCTGTTGTACTGGCGGCAAGAAAGTTGCAACAACTGGTACGGCCGGAGCGGGGTTGAAATCTCGGTGCCATCCTCGAGAATGATCCGTGACTGCTTCATAATGTCAAAGCAAGGGAGAATCGCCACGGTTCGCTTTGTGATGCGATATTTTTCCTCAGAATAGTAGGAGCGCATACGCTGCACCATCCTCCTCGTATTAGATTTTCAGGATCGGCTAAATGACAAACGGCACAAACCTAAATCATCCCTTCAATGATATATCACAAAAAATGTAAATTCAACAAGACAATATGAAAAGTAGGGAAATAGAATTCCAATGAAAGCCAAATGACGAAACGTTTACAAATATTTGAGAAAGTGTTTGTCACGCTTACAAGAAGGTGGTAAGATTAGCCGTAGAGGACAACCCTCTGTATTCTCCAATGGTGAAAGGAATGGATTTACACATGGTAGGTAAAGTAAAATGGTTTAACTCAGAAAAAGGTTTTGGATTCATCGAAGTAGAAGGCGGCAAAGACGTGTTCGTACACTTCTCAGCAATCCAATCTGAAGGCTACAAATCACTTGACGAAGGTCAAGACGTAGAGTTTGAAATCGTTGATGGCGAGCGTGGCCCACAAGCGGCTAACGTTGTAAAATTATAATTTCAAACCGTGAAGCCGGCTCCCTCAGGAGTCGGCTTTTTATTTTGTCTGCATAATAAAAAAACGCGTTTAAAAATGTGTGGAATGGGTATTTTCTTTCTATACCTTTCGCTCGTTGTAGGAAATGTTGAATTCGGAACAAAATTGTCATTATTTTCTGATGATAACGTTTTCAAACATAGCGATTTCGGGGTATAATATTAGTGAACCACCTGGTTCCACTTTCTTTTAGAAATGAAGCAGGAGATTCCGTCTCGTTCGACGAATCATTGGTTCAAGCGGTTATTTTAAGGAGGAGTTCAGATGATTTATAACATTCGCGGCGAAAACATTGAGGTCACACCAGCAATCAAAGACTATGTCGAGAAAAAGCTGGAGAAGTTGACTCGGTATTTCACAACTCCTACGGATGCACAGACGGCTTACGTCAACTTAAAAGTGTATAATGAGAAACAAAAAGTGGAAGTGACGATCCCGATGCCGAACTTGTTGCTCCGTGCCGAGGACATCAACCTCGACATGTACGCGGCAATCGACCTCGTCGTCGATAAATTGGAACGTCAAATCCGTAAACACAAAACGAAACTCAACCGTAAAGGACGCGGAAAAGAAGGTGGCGTCGGCGAGTACTTCAAGTCCCTCGAAGGACCTGATGATGCACCGGCCGTCTACGATGAGGACGAGGCAGAACTCGAACTCGTACGGACGAAACGCTTCACATTGAAACCGATGGACACGGAAGAGGCGATTCTTCAAATGGACATGCTCGGTCACAGCTTCTTCGTCTTCTCTGACGCGGAAACGGGCAACACGAACGTCGTCTACCGTCGTAAAGATGGGAAGTATGGCTTGATCGAACCAGAATAATATACTTGACCTTACACGACCCTCCGGCTTCGGAGGGTCGTTTCGTTTTGCCTTTCCTTGAAAGGTGGCACCACTTCGGTTAAACTGTACATTAGGGAAAAAACATGCATTTTTTAGTGAGTGCAGAGGAGATATGAGTATGGCGAACTTTTTGAAAGAGTTATTTGCTCCACAGAAACGAGTATTGAAAAAAGCAGAGAAAGCGGCCGACTTGATCGAGTCGTTCGCCGAACCAATCAAAGCATTGTCTGACGAACAGCTTCAAGCGAAGACGGAAGAGTTCCGTGCACGCCTAGAGAAAGGCGAGACGCTTGACGATATCTTGCCAGAGGCGTTCGCGGTCTGTCGCGAGGCATCAGAGCGTGTGCTCGGCATGCGTCACTATCGTGTCCAGCTCATCGGGGGTTACGTGCTCCACAACGGTGACATCTCTGAGATGAAAACTGGTGAAGGGAAGACGCTCGTCGCGACACTTCCAGTCTACTTGAATGCGCTCACGGGCCGTGGCGTACACGTCGTAACGGTCAACGAATACTTGGCGAAGCGAGATAAAGAACTCATGGAGCCGCTCTATTTCGCACTCGGTCTCTCGGTCGGCCTCAACGTGTCGAACATGGACCGTGTCGAGAAACAGGCTGCCTACAACTGTGATATCACGTACTCGACGAACAACGAGCTCGGCTTCGACTACCTCCGTGACAACATGGTCCTTTATAAGGAAGACCGTGTGCAACGCGAGCTCTACTATACGATCGTCGATGAAGTCGACTCAATCCTCGTCGATGAGGCGCGTACCCCGCTCATCATCTCAGGATCGGCTCAAAAATCGACGGAGCTCTATACGCGTGCCGATGCATTCGTGCGTACGTTAAAAGAGGAAGACGATTACACGGTCGACGTGAAGACGAAATCGGTCCTCTTGACGGACCAAGGGGTCGACCTCGCCGAGAAGTTCTTCGGCATCGACAACTTGTTCGCAATCGAGCACGTCGCGGTCAACCACCATGTCGGGCTCGCCCTTCGTGCGAACGCGGTCATGCATCACGACATCGACTATATGGTGCGTGACGGACAAGTCATGATCATCGACCAGTTCACGGGTCGTGTCATGGACGGACGTCGCTACTCGGAAGGTCTTCACCAGGCCATCGAGGCGAAAGAAGGCGTCGAGATTCAGCGTGAATCGATGACGCTCGCGACGATCACGTATCAAAACTACTTCCGTATGTACGAGAAGCTTGCCGGGATGACTGGTACGGCGAAGACAGAGGAAGAAGAGTTCCGTAACATCTACAACATGCAAGTCGTGACGATTCCGACGAACAAACCGATTCTTCGTGAGGACCGTTCGGACCTCATCTTCAAATCGATGGAAGGGAAGTTCAAAGCCGTCGTCGAGGAGATTGCAACGGTCCATGCGACTGGTCAACCGATCCTCGTCGGTACGGTTGCCGTCGAAACGTCTGAATACTTGAGCAAGCTCTTGACGAAGAAGAAGATTCGTCACGATGTCTTGAACGCGAAGAATCACGCGCGTGAGGCGGAAATCATCGAGAACGCCGGTCAAAAAGGCTCGGTCACGATCGCGACGAACATGGCCGGTCGTGGTACCGACATCAAGCTCGGCGAAGGTGTCATCGACCTCGGTGGTCTCTATATCATCGGGACAGAGCGTCACGAGTCACGTCGGATCGATAACCAGCTCCGTGGTCGTTCTGGTCGTCAAGGGGACCCTGGTAAATCCCAGTTCTACTTGTCACTCGAAGATGAGCTCATGCGTCGCTTCGGAACGGACAGCCTCCAGAACATGATGGAGCGTCTCGGGATGGACGATACGCAACCGATCGAGAGCCGCATGGTCTCGAAAGCGGTCGAATCGGCTCAGAAACGCGTCGAAGGAAACAACTACGATGCACGTAAACAGCTTCTCGGTTACGATAACGTCATGGCCGACCAACGGAAGGTCATGTATAAAGACCGCTCGAGCATCCTCGAGAACGAGTCGGTCACAGACATCGTCCGTTCGATGATGGCACAGACGGTCGAACTCGGTGTCGGTCAATACACGCCGATCGAACTCGTGCCGGAAGAGTGGAACATCGACGAGCTCGCGCATTGGGCAAACCAGACGCTCGCGCTCGAGCGTACGGTCGAAGGCAAAGACTTCTTCGGCAAAGAACGCGAAGAGATCATCGAACTCCTCATGGAGCGCGTGAACGAGCAGTACGAGGCGAAACGTCAACTCGCACCGCCTGAGCGTTTCAACGAGTTCGAGAAGATCATCGTGCTCCGTGCCGTCGACTCGCACTGGATGTCTCACATCGACCACATGGATCAGTTGCGTCAAGGGATTCATCTCCGTGCATATGGACAGAACGACCCGCTCCGCGAGTATCAGGCGGAAGGGATCAACATGTTCGATGCGATGAACGCAGCCATCTCAGAAGAAGTGACAGGCTTCGTGCTCCGTGCCGAAGTCGGGGACAACCTCCGACGCGAGAAAGTCGTCGAAGAGGAAGTCGCCGTCTCAGGCAAGGAAGACGCACCGGTCAAAAAGAAACCGGTCCGTCGTTCGAAAGAAGACAGCATCGGCCGGAACGATCCGTGCTGGTGTGGGTCTGGTAAGAAGTTCAAGAACTGTCACGGTAGACAACAGGCTTAATTATTGAAGAGGCGGGTCCGCTCGCCTCTTTCCTACGGAAAGGTGAATCAACACTATGGAAATTTCAGATATTCGGAACGAACTTGAGGCGATGGCGAAGCGCCTCGAGAACTACAGAGCTTCGCTCAACTTAACGGAGAAGGAAGCACGCATCGCCGAGCTCGAGAACGAGATGACGTACCCTGACTTTTGGGACAACCAAGAGAAGGCACAAAAAGTCATCGACGAGTCGAACGGACTGAAAGCGATGGTCGACAAATACCAAGACCTCGCGACGCAACATGAGGACGGCGAAGTGACGCTCGAACTCATTAAAGAAGAGCCGGATGCCGAGATGCAAGAAGAGCTCGCAGAGACGATTCAATCGCTCAAGAAAGAGTTCGATGATTTCGAGCTCGAGATCCTCTTGAACGGACCGTACGATGCGAACAACGCAATCTTGGAATTACACCCGGGTGCGGGCGGTACCGAGTCACAGGACTGGGCATCGATGCTCCTTCGGATGTATCAGCGCTTCGCAGACAAGCAAGGCTGGAAAGTCGAGACGGTCGACTACCTTCCTGGTGAAGAAGCGGGCGTCAAGTCGGTCACGCTCCGTATCGTCGGGCACAACGCGTACGGCTACTTGAAAGCAGAGAAAGGGATTCACCGTTTGGTCCGCATCTCGCCTTTCGACTCGTCAGGCCGTCGTCACACGTCGTTCGTGTCATGTGACGTCATGCCAGAATTCGATGATGACATCGAAATCGAAGTACGGACAGAAGACCTCCGCATCGACACGTACCGCGCGTCAGGTGCCGGCGGACAGCACATCAACACGACAGACTCGGCCGTCCGAATCACGCACGTTCCGACAGGCGTCGTCGTCTCTTGTCAGACAGAACGTTCACAGATCAAGAACCGTGAATCGGCAATGAAGATGTTGAAAGCGAAATTGTACCAACGCGAACTCGACGAGCAACAACGTAAGCTCGACGAGATCCGTGGGGAGAAAACGGACATCGGTTGGGGTAGCCAAATCCGTTCATACGTCTTCCACCCGTATTCGATGGTCAAAGACCACCGTACGAACCACGAGGTCGGAAACACAAGTGGTGTCATGGATGGTGACGTCATGCCGTTCATCGATGCTTACCTTCGTAAAACAAATATGTGATGCATGTGGCTCAAAGACTCCTGTCTTTGGGCCACGTTGTCTGTAAAGGAGAATTTCTTTAATGAAGCAAATCGTCAAAGACTATCTATATTTGTTGACGGGCTCGGTGTTCGTCGCCTCGGCCTTCAGCTTGTTCCTGTTGCCGAACAACCTCGCGTCGGGCGGGGTGAGCGGGATCTCGGTCATCACGTATGAACTGTTCGGCATCTCGCCGGGGGCGTTCCAGCTCGTGGCGAACGTGTTGCTACTTATCATCGGATGGGCCATCCTCGGTCTCGGCTTCGGCGTGAAGTCGCTCGTCGGCTCCATCTTTTTACCGGGTGTCATCCTCTTTTATGAGGCAATCGATGCGGGAGCTGCCGTGAACGACACGTTACTCGCCGCCATCTTCGGTGGAGTCGGCGTCGGTGTCGGACTCGGTCTCATCTTCCGAGGACGTGCCTCGACAGGTGGAATGGACTTGATCGCACAGATCTTACATAAGTTCACGCACATCCCGCTCTATCTCTGTATCGCCATCCTCGACGGTATGGTCGTTTTGACCGCTGCTGTCACGTTCTCGTTCTCGACCGGGCTCTATGCACTTATCGCGTTATTCATTACGGTCAAGATGATCGACTTCGTCCAGCTCGGGTTCACACAGGACAAGATGGCGTATGTCATATCGGAGAAACGGGACTTCATCGTTCGGGCCGTCTTTGAGGAGCTAGACCGTGGCGCGACGGAGATTCAGGCGATCGGGGCGTATTCTCGTCTCGACCGTCCGATGCTCATGATCGTCGTCCGTCAGAGCGAGGTGAGCCGTCTGAAAGAGATCATCCGTCGGATCGACCCGGAGGCGTTCCTCGTCTTCAGCGAGGCGCACGAGGTGCTCGGACAAGGGTTCACGTCGGATAAACGCTATATCAACGTTCCGTAAGTTGTGGAATCTTTGTGTACTTTTCGTGAGATTAGGTTAGAAAGTACACGTGAACGGCTATAATGGTAAATGTAGGTCATTTCTACAACTTAGGAGGGGAACGTGGTTATGAAAAAATGGATGATGGCCATCGGCCTCGGCGCCATGCTGACACTCGGCGCATGTGGCGGCGGCGAAGAAGAGGACACGTCGAGCAACGGGGATTCGGGCTCGAACACGGCATCGGTTGACGCGGAAGCGGTATACGCACAAAACTGTGCGGCATGTCACGGTGCGAACCTTGAAGGAATGAGTGGTCCGTCACTCGAGCAAGTCGGTGCTCGTCTGTCGGCAGAAGAGATTGAAAACGTCATCCGTAACGGTCAAGGCGCAATGCCTGCGAACGTTATCGAAGACGATGAAGAGATCATGGCGGTCGCCGCTTGGCTCGCTGAGAAAAAATAAGACATCGGAGCATGGAGTGACTATTCACCCCGTGCTTTTTTGTTTGTGGGTATGTTCTTAAGGGAAATATGTAAGGGATTGCAGAAGTTATGGAAATGGAGTGAGGACAATTGAAGACGAAGTTGATTGACTGGCCGACTTTTATTGGCTCGTTTGTACTACTGTTAGGGGTGACGTTACCGCTCATTTTCTTCCCGGAGACTGGTAAGGCGTGGGTCGGGGCGGCGAACGAATACATGACCTCTAACTTCGGAGTATTGTACTTAGCGATGGGCTTAGGTGCATTCGGATTTTTGATTTTCATTGCCTTCAGTAAGAATGGTCATATCAAGTTAGGTCGTGAAGATGAAGAACCCGAGTTCAGCACGTTCTCGTGGGCAGCGATGTTGTTTGCTGCCGGCATCGGGTCGAGTATCCTGTATTGGTCAGTCATTGAATGGGTCTACTATTATGAGGGGCCACCGTTCGGACTGACACCCGAGTCACCTGAAGCGATCCAATGGTCGACAGCATACGGGATGTTCCACTGGGGTCCGATTGCCTGGGCAATCTATACGTTACCGGCATTGCCGATTGCCTATTTCTTCTATGTCCGTAAAAAGTCAGTATTGAAAGTCAGTGAAGCGGTACGTCCCGTGATCGGCAAATGGGCGGACGGACCACTCGGCAAATTGATTGATATCTTATTTATTTTTGGATTATTAGGCGGTGCCGGGACGACGCTCGCGCTCGGGACGCCGATGATTGCCGAAGGGGTCAACGAACTGACTGGGATTCCGGTCACGCTCGGTATGCAAGCCGTCATCATGTTGATTTGTACCGTCATCTTTGCCGTCAGTTCGTATATCGGACTGAAGGGCGGAATCAAAGTACTGAGTGACTTGAACATCTGGCTCGCGCTCGGGATTTTAACGTTCGTCTTCATCTTTGGACCGACACGCTTCATTTTGGAGACGACATTCAACGGAGTCGGGATTGTCATGGACAACTTCTTCCGCATGGCGACGTGGATGGAACCGTTCGGTGACTTCGGCGGATTCACGACAACGGGGTTCCCTGAGTCGTGGACTGTATTCTATTGGGCATGGTGGCTCGTGTACGCACCGTTCGTCGGACTGTTCGTCGCCCGCATCTCGCGCGGCCGGACGATTCGGAATATGATCTTCGGGACAATGGTGTACGGGACGCTCGGATGTATCCTGTTCTTTGGGATTCTCGGGAACTACGGACTGTACCTCCACTTGAGCGGCACGTTCGATGTCGTCGGCTATATGGCGGCGAACGGACCGGCCCCGACGATCATCGCCATCATCAGCCAGTTGCCGTTCGGTAAGGTCGTCGTCGGCGTCTTCACGCTTCTCGCCATCATCTTTTTGGCGACGACGTTCGATTCATCGTCTTACATTTTGGCATCGGTCACACAGAAACATGTCGAGGACGAGCCGATTGTCTGGAACCGTCTCTTCTGGGCGTTCGCACTTGCGATCATGCCACTCACGCTCATGTTCCTCGGCGGACTTGATACGCTACAGACGGCGAGTATCGTAGGTGGATTCCCGCTGATCTTTATCATGTTCCTCCTGGCCTGGTCGTTCGTCCGAGTGTCGAGTCGGGATATCCGAGCCTCCGATGATTATGAATCGTCGACGATTCATATCAAATATCGGAAACGGAAAAAGTCTCCGTTTGACGCATTGAAAGAAAAACCACATGACTAATTATTGACGATATCGTGAAGGGTGTTCCTACGGGAGCACCCTTTTTGAAGTGCGGTTTCAACTTTTTCTTACATATAGAGAAGGCGAGGTTCTTCGCGACATTTTCCCACCGAACTCAATCGAACTGAAACACTCCTGTAATGGTCTTTTAAAAGTTGGATTGATATAATTGTAGTCGCTTCAACTATGCCCTAGATGAATTTTTGACCAGGCGAATATGAAAAACGACACCTTGACAGCGGGAGTCGTTTCCTGTAAAAAAGACTCTAGGCGAAATATACAGTAACTAAAACAATTGATTCAACTTCGTCATAGATGCATACAAATATAAAAAAAAGGGTAGGGAATACGTTATGATCTCGATGCAAAAAGTCAGTAAAGTATATCCAAACGGTGTCGTAGCCATGGATGACCTCGATCTAGAGATTCGCGACGGCGAGTTCCTTTATGTGGTCGGGCCTTCCGGTGCCGGAAAGTCGACCTTCATGAAGATGATTTATCGTGAGGAGAAACCGACGGCCGGTCAATTGTTGATTGACGGACTAGATGTCGGAAAAATTAAAGACCGGCACGTACCGAAGCTGCGCCGCCAACTCGGCGTCATCTTCCAAGACTTCAAGTTGCTTCCGACACTCACTGTCTATGAGAACGTTGCGTTCGCATTAGAAGTCGTCGGGGCAGACGCGACGTCGATTCGTAAACAAGTCATGGATGTGTTGAACCTTGTCGGATTGAAAAACAAGGCACGCAACTATCCAGATGAACTCTCAGGTGGAGAGCAGCAACGTGTCTCAATCGCACGGGCGATTGTGAATAAACCAAAACTCATCATCGCCGATGAGCCGACGGGGAACTTGGACCCGGAAACGGCATGGGGCATTATGGAAGTGTTTGAAGAAATTCACCGCCGCGGGGCGACAATCGTCATGGCGACGCACAACCGTGACATCGTCGATAAGATTCGTCACCGCGTCATCGCGATTGAGAATGGGAAAGTAGTTCGCGATGAAGAGAAAGGAGCATATGGCTATGATGTTTAAGACTGGATTGCGCCATTTGCGTGAAGGGTTCAAAGGAACACTTCGTAATGGATGGATGTCGTTCGCGGCGATCAGTGCCGTGACAATCACCTTGTTGCTTGTCGGTGTCTTCGCACTCGTCATGTTCAACGTCAATGAGATCTCGGACAACGTCGAGAACGATGTCGAGATTCAAGTGTTCATCACCCGGACAGCGGATGAGAACTCGGTAGAGAAACTCGGACAGAACATTGAACAGGTGCCGGGCGTCTCGACGGTCACGTTCAGCTCGAAAGAGGATGAATTGCAGAAGTTCCAGACTCAACTCGGGGACGATGCGGCGGCATACGGAACGGTTGAGAAAGACAACCCGCTCCACGCCCGTTATATCGTCAAAGCGCAAGACCCGACAGAATTAGAGGAAGTGGCCAAGTCGGTCGGTTCACTCGAAAATGTAGATGATGTGAAGTACGGAAAAGACTACATCGACAAAATGTTTGCCTTCTTCAACGGGATTCGCATCGGTGGACTCGCGTTGATCGTCGGACTGACATTGATGGCGATGTTCTTGATCTCGAACACGATCAAGATGACCATCTTCTCACGTCGTCGCGAGATTGAAATCATGCGACTCGTCGGAGCGAAGAACAGCTTCATCCGCTGGCCGTTCTTTATCGAAGGACTGCTTCTCGGTATGCTTGGTGCTCTCGTCCCGATTCTCGTCATTTATTTCGGATATGACGTCGCATATAGTGCTTTACAACCATCGCTTGATCAATTGAATAGTGATATATTTAAGTTGATTGATCCATCGACGCTCACGGTACAAGTATCGCTCGTCTTACTTGCACTCGGTGCGTTCATCGGAATCTGGGGATCGACGACATCGCTCGGTCGCTTCTTGAAAATCTAACTTAAATAAGGAGGAGTTGGCGGATGAAACGTTCGCTTGCGCTAGGGTTGTGTGTATCGTTACTTGCCATGCCGGTCATGGCGACAGAGAAAGACACGTTAAAAGCTCGACAAGACCGACTGTCCAATGAATTGGAGGAGTCGAAAAAAGCGCAGGCCGAGACGGATGCCGAGCTCGAGGTCACCGAGGCAGAACGGGATGCCGTGCAGACGGAAATTCTCGTCGTCGATGACCGCTTGAATGATTTGAGTGAACAAATCGCGATTCAACAGCACGAGGTCGATACGGCCCGTGAAGAGCTTGAGGCGACCCGCCAACAACTTTCCGTTCAGGAAGAATACTTGGAAAGTCAGAAGGAACTGTTGAACGAACGCCTTCGCGTCTTACAAGTGCATGAAGATTCTTCTTATTTACAAGTCATTTTTGAGTCCCGTTCCTTCGGCGATTTCGTGACTCGGGTCATGACGGCCCGCACGATCGCTGAGCAGGACCGGGAGCTCATACATAATTATATGAGTGAGATGGAACGTCTCGAGTCGTTAGAGACGACACAGCGTACCCAGCTCTCCTTCATCAAACAAAAAGAGCGTGAGCTCGTCATTACGAAACAAGACCTTGACCGGACGGCCGAAAAGAAACGTGACTTGTTGGTCGAACTGAACGAACAAGTCGAGCAGCTCGAACTCGAAAAAATGACGCGCAGCGAAGAACAAGCCGTCATGGCCGAACAGAACCGGATCATCAGTGAACAGCTTGAGGCAATCGCGACAGCTGAACGAGAAGCCGCTGAAGCGGCAGAACGTGCGAAGCGAGAAGCCGAGGCACGCGCAGCTGAAGAACGGGCACGCGCTGAAAGAGAGGCGCGGGAAGCGGAGACGGAGGTCGCGGCACCTGAAGTGACGCCACCGCCAGCGCAGTCGGCTGAAACGCCGACGAACGTGTCCACCTCGACTGGATTCGTCCGTCCCGTTTCTGGTTACGTCTCGAGCCCGTTCGGTCCACGGAACAATCCGTTGACAGGTGTCCCTGAGATTCATAAGGGGATTGACCTCGTTAACGCCCCAGGGACACCAATCGTCGCGAGTGCGCCAGGCGTGGTCATCAAGGCGGCTCCGGCGACAGGATATGGGAACGTCGTCTTCGTCTCCCACGTCATGAACGGAGAAATTTGGACGACCGTCTACGCCCATCTGGATGCAATCACGGTCGGCGCCGGTCAACAAGTCGCAGCAGGGCAGACGGTCGGGACACTCGGCAATACCGGCTGGTCGACTGGACCGCATCTCCATTTTGAGTTGCATCGAGGAAAATGGGCACCGGGACAACCGAATGCGATTGACCCAGCCCCGTATATTGGATACTGACTAAAGCGGACGCGTCCCAAATATGTGGAACGCGTCCGCTTTTCCTCTCGTTTTTGCTATACTAATGAAAAGACTTACAAAGAGAAATGAGGGACCAACCCGTGAAAAATTCAACCGCAGGACTACTCGCTGGCACAACGTTCGTGGCTGGGGCCGGTGCAGGCCTTGCGACGATGGCGTTTACAGACACATCACTTCCGATTCAGACGAATGCGGAAGGCTGGGATAAAGTCGACCAAGTGCGTGATTTGATTGAGGAACATTCGTTACAAGACATCTCGGAAGAGGATTTATTGACAGGTGCGCTCGATGGTATGACGGCGGCACTCAATGACCCGTACTCGGATTTCTTGGATGCGGAAGAAACATCGCAATTTACAGACTCGATTGAATCGAGTTTTGAAGGAATCGGCGCGACTTTGGAGAAGAAAGGAGAAGACATCTTAATCGTCGCTCCGATCAAAGGCGCTCCAGCCGAGGAGGCGGGCCTTCGTCCTGGTGATATCATCACGGCGGTCGACGGGGAGTCGATTGAAGGGATGGACGTACAAGAAGCTGTCCAGCTCATCCGAGGGGAAAAAGGGACGACCGTCACGTTGACGATTCGCCGTGGCAGTCAGACGGCGGACTATGAGATCACGCGTGACACGATTCCAATCGAGACGGTGTTCTCAGAAGTGAAGGAGCAAGACGGCAAAAAAATCGGTTATCTGCAAGTGACGCAGTTCTCAGAACCGACGGCCGATGAGTTCCTTGAACAACTCGAGCAACTCGAGTCAGAAGATATCGACAGCTTGATCATCGACGTACGTGGGAACCCAGGAGGTCTCTTGCCAGCCGTCATCGAAATGTCGGAAGGGTTCGTGCCGACATCAAAACCGGTCGTTCAAATCGAAAATGCGGACGGGGACCGTGATGCACAGAACGGTCGCGCCCGCGAAGCGAAACCGTATGAGTTGTTCGTCTTGACGGATGAGGGCTCTGCCTCGGCATCTGAGATTTTGACGGGTGCGATGAAAGAAGGGGCAGGCGCGACAATCATCGGGACGAAAACGTTCGGAAAAGGTGTCGTCCAGACGGCGTTTGATTTAGAGGACGGCAGCAACTTGAAGTTGACGACGAGCAAATGGCTCACGCCGGACGGGAACTGGATCAATAAAAAAGGGATTGAGCCGGACATCGAAGTGAAACAACCGGACTTCTTCAATGTGACCCGTGTGTTGACAGAAGAAGAGTCACTGAAAGTCGGGGATTACGGCGATGCCGTCTCGAACTTGCATAAAATCTTGACAGGAATCGGTTATGAGCCAGGCGGTCAACCAGGGTACTATGGTGACACGATGGCAGACGCCGTGAAAGAATTCCAGACAGACAATGGTCTCGAGGCTTCTGGGACAGTCGATGAAGAGACAGCTTCGGCGCTCGAATCGAAATTGCTCGAGGCGATTCAAGATGAGGCGAACGATGCCCAATTGAACCGGGCGCTCGAAGAAGCCGCAAAATAACGTTGAATGAAAGAAAGGGTTGGACCGCGTGGAAGTTGTACGAATGAGTGTTACGGCTTTATTGACGTTGTTAGGTAGTCCGCTGTTTTGGGTGACACTCGTCGCCCTTACATACATATCGATGACACGAGTCAAACGAGAACGAGCCATGTTTCGTTCGAGACGACGCTCGCCGAAGTCGGAATGGAAGCATTTCATCTGGCCGAGTCTTCTTCTAGCGGTCCTCTCATCGGCCGCGACGATTCTACTTGAGACGACCATCACGTTTGAATGGGCCGTCTCGTTCACGGTGCTCTATACGCTCGTGGTGTTGACGATGCATCCGCGATTCTTCAATCCGGTGCTTCCGCTCCTTGTCTTGTTCGCGGTCGTCATGTTGCGAGATGTCGTCTCTTACGGGGCGCTCAGTGATTGGGTGAGAGAGCTCGCTCGGGTCGATTGGACGGTCTACGCGCTCACGTTCGGACTCGTCACACTCGCGGAAGCGATTCTCTTGCGCTGGAACGGACCCAAAGAGACGTCGCCGACGCTGATCTTATCGAAACGTGGTCAGTTCATCGGGGGGCATGTCGTCAAACGCATTTGGTTTTTCCCGCTCGTCGTCTTCTTGCCACCGACGTTCGGCCTCGACTGGCCCATGGTGCCGATCATTCTTCCGATTCCGATCGGGGTCAGTTTACTGTCGACCGGTGCGTTACCGGGGACGCTTCTCGCACGATTGAGCAACTATCGCGGGGTACTCGCCTTGATCGCTCTCGGTCTATTCGGTCTCTCGTATGTATGGGAGATCCCGTATGTCGACTATGCGCTGTTCGCCTTGTTCGTTCTTTATGAACTTGGGCTTCAGTGGATCAAACGAGAGAATCGCGGTACGACACCTGTCTTCATCAATGGAAATCGTGGGGCGGTCATCGTGGACACGCTTCCGAATTCACCAGGAGAGGCGATGCAGCTTATCCCAGGTGAATCCATCTATAAAGTGAATGGGACGATCATCACGGGAGGGCACAGTTTTTATGAGGCGCTCCAGCAACATAAACCGTACATCAAGCTCGAGGTGTTGAATCTGAACGGAGATATCCGTTTCGTTCAACGGGCGATGTATGAGACCGATCCACACGAACTCGGTATCTTGTTCGTCGGGGAGCCGACGAGCCCACGTGTCCGACTTCGTAAATTGTAAGAGTATCCATACGGGTACTCTTTTTTTGCATACAAAAAGGGCACCCGTGAGGATGCCCTTGCCACTTATACGTCAAGTTTTGATGGTTTGAATGCCATCGTTGCTTCGACAGCGTGTTGCCAACCTTTGTACAGTGCTTCGCGATGAGACTCGTCCATGTTTGGCTCGAACTTCTTGTCGAGTTTCCACTGGTCTTTGATTTCTGCTTGGTCTTTCCAGAAACCAACGGCGAGACCTGCCAAGTAGGCGGCACCGAGTGCAGTCGTTTCACTTACTTCAGGACGTTCGACCGGTACATCGAGGATGTCCGATTGGAACTGCATGAGGAAGTTGTTGCTGACGGCTCCACCATCGACGCGGAGTGTCTTCAAGTTGATGCCTGAATCGTTCTCCATCGATGTGAGGACGTCGCGTGTCTGATAAGCGAGTGACTCGATCGTCGCACGGACCAATTGTTCTTTCTCCGTTCCGCGTGTGAGACCGAAGATGGCACCACGCACGTCAGAGTTCCAATATGGTGCACCGAGACCAACGAAGGCAGGTACGACATAGACGCCCTCTGTCGATTCGATTCGCGTCGCATACTGTTCCGAGTCTTTCGCGGATTTCAACATCCGTAATCCGTCACGGAGCCACTGAATTGCCGAACCGGCGACGAAGATTGAACCTTCGAGCGCGTATTCGACTTTTCCGTTATAGCCCCACGCGATTGTCGTCAATAGACCGTGATCCGATTTGACGGCTTCTTCACCCGTGTTCATGAGCATGAAGCAACCCGTTCCGTACGTGTTCTTTCCTTCACCTTTTTCGAAGCACGTCTGACCGAACAAGGCAGCCTGTTGGTCACCTGCGGCTCCGGCAATCGGTACTTCAAATCCGAAGAAGTGATACGGGATCGTATTCGCATAGACTTCACTCGAAGGCTTGACTTCAGGAAGCATCGATTTCGGTACCGTCAAGATGTCGAGTAACTCGTCATCCCACTTCTGTTCGTAAATGTTATACATGAGTGTACGTGATGCGTTCGAATAATCTGTCACGTGGGCTTTACCACCTGAGAGTTTCCAGATGAGCCATGTGTCGATTGTTCCGAAGAGAAGTTCACCGTTCTCGGCTTTCTCACGAGCGCCTTCGACGTTATCCAAAATCCATTTGACTTTCGTACCTGAGAAGTAGGCGTCGATGAGAAGACCCGTTTTGTCACGAACCATGTCCGAGTGACCTGCCGCTTTTAGCTCTTCACAGATGTCAGCAGTTTGACGTGATTGCCAAACAACCGCGTTATAAACAGGACGTCCTGTTTCTTTCTCCCAAACGACCGCAGTCTCACGTTGGTTCGTGATCCCGATTCCTGCGATTTCATTCGGGTCGATATCCGCCGAACCGAACGCTTCCGCCATAACGGCGAGGACAGAACCCCAGATCTCATTGGCGTTATGCTCAACCCAGCCTGGTTTTGGGAAGTATTGTTTGAATTCGCGCTGTGCGACTGTGACGATTTTTCCATCATGATCAAAAATGATTGCCCGTGAACTTGTCGTTCCTTGGTCCAATGCTAAAATATAACGTTTTTCTTTCGCCATATGTGATTTCCTCCTTCAAAATTATGTGTTAAGGGACGAGAATGCCGTAAACGAGTGCGGCGATGACAGCACCGATAATCGGACCGACAACTGGAATCCATGAATAGCCCCAGTCTGAAGATCCTTTTCCTTTAATCGGAAGAATGGCGTGCGCGATACGTGGCCCAAGGTCACGTGCCGGGTTGATCGCATATCCCGTCGTACCACCGAGCGAGAGACCGATTGAGACGATCAAGAAACCAACGATGAGCGGATTGAGTCCATCTGCGAATGTGTTTGCCCCGAATGACAACAACGCGAACAAGAGGACGAATGTTCCGATAATCTCACCAATCAAGTTGTACGGTGTGCTTCGGATACCTGGTGCAGTAGAGAATGTTGCGAGTTTCAAGCCTGGATCGTCCGTCGCATCGTAATGCGGCTTGTAGTGGACATATACCAAACATGCCCCGATGAACGCCCCGATAAACTGAGCAAGGATGTAGAGTGGGACATCGGCCCATGGGAATTCGCCTGCTGTCGCGAGACCAATCGTGACGGCAGGGTTGATGTGTGCGCCTCCGTAAATACCGGCTGCGTAGACCCCGACCATAACGGCAAGACCCCAACCCATGGTGATAACAATCCAGCCAGAGTTTTCCGCTTTGGAATGGCGGAGGACGACGCCGGCGACGACACCGTTACCGAGCAGAATCAATAGCATCGTACCGATAATTTCACTTACAAATGCTGACATGTGATACTCCCCTTTCTCCCTTATGCAATTTGACTTACCACTTCATTATATGCCCAAAATGTAAGCGTTTTAAAACAGTGTTTTTCAAAAATCCTACTTTTTGCCTACAAATGTTCACATTTACACCTGTAAACTTCACATAAAGAGTCATATAGAGAGCGGCACGTAAATGATTTTGACATCCTTTTTTAAAAATCACGGGAATTTCAATCGAATAGGAACAAGGTCCAGGATCCGACTTTCCGTGTTCTATGCTACAAAAATGATTGTGAAGCGTTTCTCGAAGGTTAAACGCAACAAGATTTGATGTTTCTTTTGAGACAGTAAAGGAAAAAGAAATGATGATATATAAGAGAAAAGGCTTAAATGTGTATGTAAGCTAATAAGCGAATATTTGTTCGTGTCTATGGTATAATCAAGACACTATGAAATGAGAAGGTGAGGAGTATCTTATGGAATCGATTCCGTTTGCATTACAATCTGAATTTCAACCAGGAGGTGACCAGCCTGAAGCGATTCGACAACTTGTCGAAGGCGTCAATCGGGGTGACCGTTATCAGACACTCCTCGGGGCGACCGGAACAGGGAAGACGTTCACCGTCTCGAACGTCATCCAAGAAGTGAAGAAGCCGACACTCGTCCTCGCTCACAACAAGACGCTCGCCGGTCAATTGTATTCCGAGTTCAAAGAGTTCTTCCCGAACAATGCGGTCGAGTACTTCGTCAGCTATTACGACTACTATCAACCGGAAGCGTACGTGCCTTCGACCGATACGTTTATCGAGAAGGATGCGTCCATCAACGATGAAATCGATAAGCTGCGTCACTCGGCGACGTCGGCTCTCTTCGAGCGGGATGATGTCATCATCGTCGCATCCGTTTCTTGTATATATGGTCTCGGTAACCCGGAAGAATATCGTAGTCTCGTATTGAGTCTCCGCGTCGGTAAAGAGATGGGTCGTGATGAGATGCTTCGTAAGCTCATCGATATTCAATATGAACGAAACGATATCGATTTTCAGCGTGGACGTTTCCGTGTCCGTGGGGACGTCGTCGAGATCTTCCCGGCGTCACGTGACGAACACTGCATGCGCATCGAATTTTTCGGGGACGAGATTGACCGGATCCGTGAGATGGACCCGTTGACGGGTGAGATTATCGCGGACCGTGATCATGTCGCCATCTTCCCGGCATCCCACTTCGTCACGCGTGACGAGAAACTGCAAAAAGCAATCGTCAATATCGAAGCGGAACTCGAGGAGCAGCTCGAGAAGTTCCGTGAAGAAGGGAAGCTACTCGAAGCACAACGTCTCGAACAGCGAACGCATTACGATTTGGAGATGATGCGTGAAATGGGGTATTGTTCAGGCATCGAGAACTATTCGAGACACTTGAACTTGATGCCGGAGGGCTCGACCCCGTATACATTGATCGACTACTTCCCGGAAGACTTCCTCCTCGTCGCCGATGAGTCACACGTGACGCTCCCGCAAGTGCGCGGGATGTATAACGGGGACCAGGCGCGGAAACAAGTGCTCGTCGACCACGGGTTCCGTCTTCCTTCTGCGAAGGACAACCGTCCCCTCAAATTCGATGAATTCGAGAAGAAATTGTCACAAGCGATCTTCATCTCGGCGACACCAGGTCCGTACGAGCTCGAACATACACCGAACATGATCGAGCAGATCATTCGTCCGACAGGGCTACTCGACCCGACGATCGAGATTCATCCGATCAAAGGACAAATCGACTACTTGATGGACCAGATTCGCGAACGCATCAAGCGAGACGAGCGTGTCCTCGTGACGACGCTCACGAAGAAGATGGCAGAAGACTTGTCCGACTACTTGCGTGAAGCGGGAATCAAGGTCAACTATATGCACTCCGAGATCAAGACGCTCGAACGGATTGAAATCATCCGTGACCTTCGTCTCGGGAAGTATGACGTGCTCGTCGGAATCAACTTGTTACGAGAAGGGCTCGATATTCCGGAAGTCAGTCTCGTGACGATTCTCGATGCCGATAAGGAAGGGTTCCTTCGTTCCGACCGTTCGCTCATCCAGACGATTGGGCGGGCGGCCCGTAATGCGAACGGACACGTCATCCTGTTCGCGGATAAGATGACCGACTCGATGGCACGAGCCATCGAAGAGACGGATCGTCGTCGGACGATCCAACAAGCATATAATGAAGAACATGGCATCACGCCACAGACGATTCGTAAAGACGTCCGTGGTGTCATCCGGGCGACGGTCGAGGCCGAAGAAGAGGCACTCGAATCGCTCAGTACGATGAAGCCGGCCGAACGCGAGGCGGCGATTGCCAAACTAGAAGAAGAAATGAAGCAAGCGGCGCGCGATCTCCAGTTCGAACGTGCGGCCGAATTGCGTGACTTAATCTTGGAGTTGAAGGTAGGGAATTAAATGGCTGAAAAGAAAAATGCGATTGTCATCAAAGGGGCACGCGTCAACAACTTGAAAAATATCGACATCGATATCCCACGTGACCAGCTCGTCGTCTTGACGGGCTTGTCCGGCTCCGGGAAGTCGTCGCTCGCGTTCGACACGATTTATGCGGAAGGACAGCGACGCTACGTCGAGAGTTTGTCTGCGTACGCTCGTCAGTTCCTCGGACAGATGGATAAGCCGGATGTCGATACGATTGAAGGCTTAAGTCCGGCCATCTCGATCGACCAGAAGACGACGAGCCGAAACCCGCGCTCGACCGTCGGAACGGTGACCGAGATTTACGACTATCTCCGACTCTTGTTCGCACGAATCGGAAAACCGGTCTGTCCGAACCACGGAATTGAGATTTCGAGTCAGACGATTTCGCAGATGGTCGACCAGGTGATGGAATTGCGGGAACGGACGCGACTTCAGATTTTGGCACCAATTGTGTCAGGTCGTAAAGGAACGCACGTCAAAGTATTCGACTCGTTGAAAAAAGAAGGATTCGTCCGTGTACGAGTGAACGGAGAGACGATCGAATTGACGGATGAAATCGAGCTCGACAAAAACAAGAAGCACTCGATCGAAGTCGTCGTCGACCGTCTCGTCGTCCGACCTGACGTCGAAGGGCGCCTTGCCGACTCTCTTGAAACGGCATTACGCCTCGCCGACGGACGTGTCATCATCGACAAGATGGACGGGACCGAGCTTCTCTTCAGCGAACACCACGCTTGCCCGATTTGTGGATTCTCAATCGGAGAACTCGAACCACGTATGTTCTCCTTCAACTCACCGTTCGGGGCTTGCCCGACGTGTGATGGTCTTGGGACGAAACTAGACGTCGACCCAGAACTCGTCATCCCTGATCCATCGAAGACATTAAAAGAAGGGGCGGTCGCTGCATGGCAGCCGACGAGCTCTCAGTACTATCCGCAACTGTTGGCGGCGATGTGCCAGCACTTCAACATCGACATGGACGTACCGTTCGAGCGTCTGTCGAAGCGTGACCAAGACCTCGTCTTGAACGGATCTTCGGAAGAGTCGTTCCTCTTCCGTTACGAGAACGACTTCGGTCAGGTCCGGACGAACACAATTTTCTTTGAAGGGGTGCTCCGTAACATCGAGCGCCGCTACCGGGAGACGACGTCCGACTATATCCGTGAACAGATGGAGATGTATATGGCGACGCACGCCTGCCCGACATGTCACGGCTATCGTTTGAAAGAAGAGTCACTCGCCGTCAAGATCACGGGCCAGCACGTCGGAGAAGTGACGGAGAAGTCGGTCGTGAACGCACTTGCGTTCTTTGAAGGACTGAATGAACAGCTCAGTGAAAAGGATATCGCCATCGCCAGACTCATCTTGCAGGAAATCCGTGAGCGACTCAGCTTCTTGAATAACGTCGGTCTCGACTATTTGACGTTGTCTCGTGCCGCGGGAACCCTCTCAGGTGGGGAAGCCCAGCGGATTCGACTTGCGACGCAAATCGGTTCACGTCTCACAGGTGTCTTGTACGTCCTCGATGAACCGTCGATCGGTCTTCACCAACGAGACAACGATCGTTTGATTGCCACGCTCAAACAGATGCGAGACATCGGCAACACGCTCATCGTCGTCGAGCATGATGAAGATACGATGATGGAAGCCGACTATTTAATCGATATCGGACCGGGTGCCGGGGAGCACGGTGGACAAGTCATCGCTGCCGGGACGCCGAAGCAACTGATGAAAAACAAGAACTCGCTCACGGGTCAATACCTTGCCGGGAAGAAGTTCATCCCGCTCCCGGCTGAACGGAAGATGCCGGACGAACGGTTCTTGAAGATTCTCAAGGCAGAAGAAAACAACTTGAAAGATGTCGACGTCTCGATTCCGCTCGGGATGTTCGTCGCCGTGACGGGTGTATCCGGTTCTGGGAAGTCGACACTCATCAACGAGATTCTTTATAAATCGCTCGCACACAATATGAACCGTGCCAAAGCGAAGCCAGGGAAACATAAGAAGATTGAAGGTCTCGAGCATATCGATAAAGTCATCGATATCGACCAATCTCCAATCGGACGTACACCACGTTCGAACCCGGCGACGTATACGGGCGTCTTCGACGACATTCGTGACGTCTTCGCCTCGACGAACGAAGCGAAGATGCGCGGCTATAAGAAAGGCCGTTTCAGTTTCAACGTGAAAGGCGGACGCTGTGAAGCGTGCCGTGGGGACGGGATCATCAAGATTGAGATGCATTTCTTACCGGACGTGTACGTTCCGTGTGAGGTCTGTCACGGGAAACGCTATAACCGTGAGACGCTCGAAGTGAAATATAAAGGGAAGACGATTGCCGATGTCCTCGATATGACAATTGAGGAAGGGCTCGAATTCTTTGACAAAATTCCGAAAATCAAGCGGAAGATTCAGACCATCTATGACGTCGGCCTCGGCTATATGAAACTCGGTCAGCCGGCGACGGAACTTTCCGGCGGGGAAGCCCAGCGTGTCAAACTCGCCTCAGAGCTCCATAAACGTTCGACCGGGAAGACGATTTATATTTTGGACGAACCGACGACAGGTCTTCATGTCGATGACATCGCACGCTTGTTGAAAGTGTTGCAGCGCCTTGTCGAGAACGGGGACACGGTGCTCGTCATCGAACATAACCTCGACGTCATCAAGTCAGCCGATTATTTGATTGACCTCGGACCAGAAGGCGGGGACGGCGGCGGACTCATCGTCGCGACGGGGACTCCAGAAGAAGTCGCCGAAGTGTCAGGCTCGTATACCGGTAAGTATTTGAAGCCGGTACTCGAACGAGATGCGGCTCGCGTGAAACCAAAAGCAGGAAAAAAGAAATAAGTATAGAAATGGTGAGAAACGGGAAGGTAATTGACGTGCAACCAAATTGAAGGGGGAAAACGAACGTGAAACAAGAAATGCGTGAACTGATTCTCCAGCAAGTGAAGGAAGGCAAGTTGACAATCGAGGAGGCGATGACGCAACTCGAGCGTCTTGAACGCCTCGAACCAGAACAAGTCCAGGCGTTAGAAGAGCGACAAGACACGGAGAAGGTCGATGCCTATTCGGTCGAATCGCTCACGACGAAACTGACGTCTGCGGTAGAAGGACTCGTCACGAAGCTTCGTGACAGCGACTTCTCCTTCAGCTCGAACTTCGGGCCAGAAGTGACGTATTCGAAATCATTCCCATTCACGGGTAGCGACATCTCACTCGATCTCTTCAACGCATCGGCGACCATCGTCTCGTCAGATGCAGAAGATTGTGAGCTCATCGTGACCGGTCGTCCGCTTCGCCAACAAGACGCGGACAAAGCGCTCGAACAGTTGCAATCGGCGGTCAAGCATTCCGTCATCGGGGACCGTCTCGTCGTCTCCTTGCGCGACAAGCTCGTCCGGGCCCACGTGGAACTGTACGTCCCGCACCACCATTTCAACCATCTTCATATTCAGACGTTGAACGGGGAAGTCCGTGCCGATGGTTTGGACGTCGAGAACGTCCGCGTGCAAACGGCGAACGGTCGCGTTGTCCTACATGAAGTACACGCGTCTGAACTCCTTCTCAATACCGGAAACGGGACAGTCGAGGTAGAAGGTGTTGAGGCGGAGCTCGTGCACGTCCGTACCGGAAACGGGGCCGTCATCGTCGGAGGGAAGTACGATAAAGCATCCCTCAAGACAGGGAACGGCAACATCCGCGCGGAACTCGCGACAGCACGTCCGGCCAAGTTCGAACTCGCCTCGCTCGCCGGAAACATTCGACTCGTGTTGCCACACGGCGTCGAGGTGGAAGGAGAACTCGAGACGAACTTCGGGGGACTCCACTGCTTACTCGACGAACTCGAAATCATTCGTGACCGAAAAGACGTTGCGCAGCGTCGTCTCGAATTCTTGTCCGGTCGGGGTCAAACACCTCGCATCGAAGTCGAAGCGGGTACACGTACCGGTACAATCGATTTGGAACACGGATCGGTGTATACACCGTCGACTTTCCTTGAGGAAGAACAGACGGAGCCGTCGGATCCGGTCGATCCCGTCGACCCAGCCGATTTGAATAATCCGTTCCATCAACAATAAGCAAATCCCGAAGGCGCCGCCTTCGGGATTTTTTTGATTATAAATTCATTTCATACTCCATCTGTTGCCAATCCATCATCTGTGTATCAAACATCGTGAATGCACTAATGGCAAAGACGATAAAGAGGACGGGACCGGCAATGAGCAAGATGATGCCGAGAAGTCGCATCGATTTCGAACGATTCCAGTAGAAGATGATCCCGACAATCATCGAGATGAGCGCACCGGATAAGAAGAATCCGATGATATTCAAAATGAACAAGAGCAAGACCGTCTCGTTTTTCGTCGCCGCATACTCTTTCCACATATCAATCAATGACTTGATCAAATACACGAGCGTACCGATTCCGATGATAAACGCAAATATAAAAATCAACCAAATCCAAGTATCCATCATTTCACCTCCTCTATTTGCCTATACCCTTCCTACGAACGCCATGTACGAAAGTTTCAACAATTTTTTGACACGTTCTTTATCACTTCCCTAACGCTTCCGAGAAAGAGCTATGATACAATAATGAGCGTGAAAGGGGCAGATACTGATGCAAAATATCGTACGTACAGCTCAAGTCGTTGAGCGTTTTAAACTTCAAGTCATTGCTGGAGAAGAGGGCCTTCATCGTCCGGTCGCCACACCTGACCTTAGTCGACCAGGACTCGTCCTCGCCGGTTATTACACGCACTATGCGAAAAATCGTCTTCAAGTGCTCGGGAAGACAGAGTTGACTTTCTATGCGAGCTTATCGGAAGAAAAGCGTCGCGAGCGTGCCCGTATTTTATGTACGGAATCGACACCTGGGATTTTAATCACACGTGGATTTGATATTCCGACAGAAATCGAAGAAGAAGCGGAAGCGGCAAACGTCCCACTCATGCGGACGAATGCGGTGACGACGTCAATCGAGTCGCAAATCACGAACTTCCTCGAGATGGAACTTGCACCGATGACAGCGATGCACGGCGTCCTTGTCGACATTTACGGCGTCGGCGTCCTTATCAAAGGACAGAGCGGTGTCGGGAAATCGGAGACCGCGCTTGAACTCGTCAAACGGGGGCACCGTCTCGTCGCCGATGACTCGGTCGAGATTCGTCAAACGGGCGACCAGCTCCTCGTCGGTTCAGCACCGAAGCTGATTCGCCACTTGCTTGAGATTCGTGGAATTGGCATCATCGATGTCATGACCTTGTTCGGCGCAGGTGCGGTCCGGTCACATAAGAAGATCAGTCTCATCGTCAACTTAGAGAACTGGGACGCTGGAAAAGTGTACGACCGCGTCGGGCTCGATCACAACACGATGAAAATCATCGACAGTGAAGTCCCGCTCCTCACGATACCTGTCCGTCCAGGTCGAAACTTGGCGGTCATCATCGAGGTCGCAGCGATGAACTATCGTCTGCAAAACATGGGCATCAATACGGCTGAAGAGTTTGCGGAACGTCTCGCGAACGCAATTCAGGACACTGAAGGAGACTTATGATCATGGTAGAACCGACATTTGATCGTGTAGCGTTTGAAATCGGGTCTCTGCCGATTTATTGGTATGGTATGATCATCGCCTTCGGGGCAATGCTCGGACTCGTTCTTGCCCTTTACGAAGCGAAGCGCATCAACTATGATTCGGAACGACTCGTTGACGTCGTCATCTGGTCGATTCCAATTAGTATCATCTTCGCGCGTATTTACTACGTGACGTTCCAATGGGATTACTACTCAGAGAATCTCGGACAGATCATCGATATCCGTCAAGGCGGGATTGCCATTCACGGTGCCATCTTCGGAGCACTCCTTGTCGTCATCGTCTATTGTATGCGAAAATCGATGTCGTTCTGGAAAGTGACGGACATCCTGGCACCATCACTTCTCCTCGGACAAGCCATCGGGCGCTGGGGGAACTTCATGAACCAAGAGGCCCATGGTGGCGAAACGACGCGTAGCTTCTTACAAGACACGCTCATGCTACCGGATTGGATCGTCAATCAGATGTATATCGACGGGGCATACTATATCCCGACGTTCCTCTATGAAAGTGTATGGAACATCATCGGGGTCATCCTCCTCGTCGCATGGCGCATGATTGGAAACCCACGTCGCGGATACATCTTCTTGTCGTATCTCGTCTGGTATTCAATCGGTCGCTTCTATATCGAAGGACTGCGGACGGATAGTCTCATGTCAGGCGATTTGCGTGCGGCCCAAATGGTGTCGATCGTCTTGATCCTCTTCGGTATCGTCATGATGGTCCTTCGCCGCAACGCGAAACGATACAATGACCCATCAGAGAAAGGATTGTTTGATTAATGGATACGCTCTTATTTGACTTAGACGGTACGTTACTCGATACGAACCCGCTTATCATCGCCAGCTTCCGTCATACGTTCGACTATTATTTCCCGGAACATACGTATCGGGATGAGGACATCTATCGCTTCATCGGACCGACGCTCGAGAAGTCGTTCCGTGAATTGAACGAAGCAGAATGGAAAGAGATGCAGGCGTTCTATCGGAGTTTCAACATCGCCATGCACGACCAACTTGTCGCTGAGTACCCGGGTGTCATCGAAGGCTTATATCGCCTTCATGCGAAAGGGTACAAGATGGGCGTCGTTACATCGAAAGGGCGTCCGGTCGTCGAACGGGGCCTTCGGTTGTTCAAAATCGACCACTTGTTTGATGTCGTCGTGACAGCTGACGATGTCGAGAATGAAAAGCCGCACGCCGAACCGGTCGAACGTGCTCTTCAAGCGCTCGGCTCGTCACCGGAGCGAGCGATCATGGTCGGTGACAACGATACGGACATCTTCAGTGGGAAGAACGCTGGGACGAAGACGGTCGCTGTCGGGTGGGCTTTAAAAGGTCGCCCATTCCTCGAGTCACTCGAGCCGGACGTCATCATCGACTCAATGGAACATTTAGAGGCATGGCTCGACGAGGTCAGCGTCCATGCGTAAGACGAAACGGTTTCGTATCGACGGGCCGAACCCGCTTTGGCAGATGTATCGGACGATTCGCTTCCTACGTGTCTTCAAAAACACAGCGGTCGTGCTCGTCGGGCGTTACTTCCCTTCGGTGAAGGCGAAGCGGTGGTTGTACCGGACGTTTCTCGGGATGAACATCGGAGAGTATAGCGCTCTCGCCCTCATGGTCACGCCGGACGTCATGTTCCCGGAACGAATCACCATCGGTCGGAACACGGTCATCGGATTCAACTCGACGATCCTCTGTCATGAGTATCTCGTCGATGAGTATCGAATCGGAGATGTCATCATCGGAAATGAAGTCTTGATTGGCGCGAACGTGACCATCTTACCGGGCGTGACGATCGGCGACGGTGCTGTCGTCGGTGCAGGTGCGGTCGTACATCGCGACGTCTTGCCGGGAGAGCGGGTCGTCGGTTCGAAACTCCAGTCGCTGACACATATTTGACACAATTTTTCGCAAAATGTTTTTATGCCTCTTTTGTATAGAGACATGAAAGAATACTTGAGCGGTATCACTTTTTTTAAAAGGGATGCCGCTTTTTAATGGGAAAATGAACCGAAATGAAGGAATCATATTTTCGCTCAAAAACAATTTTTGAACCTAGTAAAAAATATTCATTATAGAGGGAATATAGTCGCAATTTTTTTTGACTTTTTCAGTTGCCCTCGTTGTTCGAGTGCGGTATTCTTATCCCTGCAACTAAAAAAAGATTTAGAGATGATGTGGAGGATTTAGAATATGGAAGCGAACTATGAAGCAGTAATGACGCTACCCGAACCAGAATCTCCGCTCGCTGCGGAGCTCCACTACTATAGAGGTCGTCGTGCGTTACGGGAAGGTCGCCTAGATGAAGCGACTTTTTTCATGGCTGAAGCGACAGCGGCAGCCACGCATCGCGTCGACTATCATAAACAGTACGCAGAACTGTTATTTGAAGTAGGGGAGGTCTACCACGCCAATGACGTGTGGAAACGAGTATTAGAGCTCGACGAGACCGCGACAGAGGCGCTCTATCATTTAGCGAGCAACTGTGCCTATGTCTCTCAATATGAAGAAGCGGCGAACTATGCTTCTGAATATCTCGCCCGTGACACGAAAGGTCACTACGCGGAAGCCGTGCAATCCCTTCTCGAACTAATCGAACTCGAACAAGAGCTCGAGGACGAGGAAGAAGACGAATTGATCACATGGCATTCAGAAGCGCAGCGTCAAATCGACAAAGGACGGCTATTTGCGGCAAAGGCGACGCTCGAGCGTTTAATCGGGCAGTATCCATCGTTTTGGCCGGCCTATAATAATCTATCCGTCGTCAGTTTTTATCTCGGCGACGACCAAGCGGCGTTTCGGACGCTCGAGTACGTGCTCGACCAAAACCCTGGCAACTTGCATGCGATCTTGAACACGATTCTCTTGCTGCATGAAGCAGGACAATCCGAAGCGGCGATGCAATTATCGACGCCACTCACACGTGTTCGTCCACTCCAGTTTGATTTACGTTACAAATTGGCGACGACACTCGCGCTCGTCGGTCATTATGACCGTGCGTATGAAGAGTTACGTCTATTGAAAGAACGCGGGTTTCGCGGTGACGCATTGTTCGGGCATTGGCTCAGCGTGTCTGCCTATAAGACAGGACGATTAGAAGAGGCAGCCACCTACTTGAACAAAGATGAGATGAAACGGTTCGAAGAGAAACAGAGTTTCGATATTCGAGAAAACCTCGAGTTTCGTTCGGCGCTCGTCCAAGGACTTCGTCAAGAGACGGACTTGGCCCGGGTCGAGATCATTCGAATCATTTCTAACTTGAAAGACGATGAGGCGTTTGAAGCCCTCGCGCTGACGAATGCCGTGACGGAGAACGAGACGGTCCGTGCGTTTGCGGAAATGTGTCGTGCCGACCTCTGTCAGCAATCGTTCCAAGGAGACGCTCGTGTCAAACGCGCGTTTGATGCCCTTGTCCTTGCCGAATCACATGTTTCGGAAGCGGAACGGATGAGCCTAGAAGGTGATTTTTATGAACGATTTGCTACGCTTCTGTTATCGGACGAAGCATTCATGGACGTAACGACATCGGCCGCTGCGCTCGTCTGGATGTTTTATACGAAACGAGACGCCTTGATTCTCGAGGACTGTGCGAACGCCTTCCATCTCCCGGTCGACACGTTGACGGAGACAGTTCGTTCGTTCAAACGGACACTCGAACAAGCATAAAGATAGACGATACCCATACAGGTTTCTTATACTAAAGGCAATCAATATTTTGCAGAGGTGGAATCAACATGACAGAAGAAAAAATTTATGACGTCATTATCATCGGTGCCGGCCCTGCCGGAATGACCGCTGCGCTATATGCTTCACGTGCGAACCTTTCAACACTTATGATCGAACGCGGAATTCCTGGTGGTCAGATGGCCAACACGGAAGACATCGAGAACTACCCAGGATACGACAGCATTCTCGGTCCTGACTTGTCTCAAAAAATGTTCGACCATTCGAAAGCGTTCGGTGCGGAGTATGCGTATGGGGACGTACAAAGCATCTCGGATGAAACAGAATACAAAATCGTGCATGCGCACAACCGCGACTATAAAGCGCGTGCCATCATCCTCGCCTCTGGTGCTCAGTATAAGAAAATCGGTGTACCGGGTGAAGAAGAACTCGGCGGCCGTGGCGTATCGTACTGTGCGGTATGTGACGGAGCATTCTTCAAAGGCAAAGATCTCTTCGTCATCGGTGGTGGCGACTCAGCCGTTGAAGAAGGTGTCTTCTTGACACGTTTCGCGAACAAGGTGACGATCGTTCACCGTCGCGATGAGCTCCGCGCTCAAAAGATTCTTCAAAAACGTGCGTTCGACAATGAGAAAATCGATTTCATTTGGAACCACACATTGAAAGAAATCACAGAGAAAGACGGTAAAGTCGGTGGCGCTCGTCTCGTCAGCACAGTTGACGGTACAGAGACAGACCATGAAATCGACGGCGTCTTCATCTATATCGGCATGAACCCGATCACTGGATTCGTCCAAGACCTCGGGATCACGAACGAGCAAGGCTACATCGTCACGAACGAGGCGATGGAAACGAAGATTCCAGGAATCTTTGCTGCCGGTGACGTTCGTGACAAAACGCTCCGCCAAGTCGTCACGGCGACGAACGACGGATCGATTGCCGCTCAGAACGCTCAGCACTTCATCGAGGGGCTCCTCGAATCGTTGCAAGAACAAAACGCATGATTCAAGAAGGTAGGACTGCGGGGAACCGCGGTCCTTCTCTTTTTTTCGGACGTTCGTTATACTAGATGGAGAGAGCTACACACACGGCTCGGTTGTCAATTTTAAGGGGGCGTCAGCGAGATGGAAGATTTTAAAGGATTAGAAGAATTGATCATCATCAGCGGAATGAGCGGGGCTGGGAAGTCGGTCGCGATGAATAGTTTCGAGGATCTCGGCTATTTCTGTGTCGATAACTTGCCACCGGTACTTTTGCCACAATTGATTGATGTCATCAGCTCGGTCCGACCGAAAATCGCGGTCGCCATTGATACACGTACGAGAGATTTTATCGATAGCCTGTTCATCGTCATCGACGATTTAGAAAAGAAGAACGTACACCCACATCTTTTGTACTTAGAGACGCGTGACGATGTGCTCGTTCGTCGCTACAAAGAGACGCGACGCTCACATCCGCTCGCACCAGAGGATGCGCCACTCGTCGGCATCCAGATGGAGCGTGAATTGTTAGAAGGATTCCGGGACCGTGCCCATACGCTTTATGACACGAGTGACTTGAAACCACAGATGCTGAAGGACCGCATCTTGCAACAGTTCAACGAGGAACGCATCCCGTTCACGGTCAACTTTATGTCGTTCGGATTCAAACACGGGGTCCCGCTCGATGTGGACTTACTGTTTGATGTCCGCTTCATCACGAACCCGTTCTATATCCCTGAGCTGCGACCGCTCACGGGTCAGACGACGGAAGTGCAAGACTACGTCATGTCACATCCGGAAGCGCGGGCGTTTTATAAGAAGTTGATCGATATGCTCGAATTCCTGCTTCCGCAATATAAGCGGGAAGGGAAGACACAGATTGTCGTGGCGTTCGGTTGTACGGGTGGGAAACACCGTTCGATCACGTTCGCCGAGAAAGTGTCGGAGCATTTCGCGGAGCGCTACAACGTGAAGACGGTCCACCGTGACCTTGCCCACGCGACGAAGGAGAAATGATATGAGACGAGACCGGAAAGTAGTGGCCATCGGTGGAGGGACAGGGTTGTCCACCCTCGTCCGTGGCTTGAAGCATTATCCGCTCGACATCACCGCCATCGTCACGGTCGGGGACGACGGAGGCAGCTCAGGGCGCTTGCGCGACGAATTTCATATGTTGCCCCCGGGCGACATCCGAAACGTCATCCTGGCCCTGTCAGAAGTCGAGCCGTTGATGGATAAAATCTTACAGTATCGTTTCGACACGGGGTATGGCCTAGAAGGTCACTCGCTCGGGAACTTGATGCTGACGGCGGCGACGCATATTTGTGAGGGCTCGTTCGTCAAAGCGATCGACGTCATGTCGCAGCTCTTGAACGCACAAGGGAAAGTGTTGCCGGTGACGGAGACGCTCATGACGCTAGCGGCGGAGTTTGAGGATGGGACGATCGTCAAAGGCGAATCGAAGATCCCACTCCATCAGCAGCCAATCAAACGTCTGTTTTTACTCGAAGAAGGCATCAAGCCGGCCCCAGGGGTCGTGGAAGCGATCGAGTCGGCAGATGTCATCGTGCTCGGTCCCGGGAGTCTCTATACGAGCATCATCCCGAACCTACTCATCCCAGACGTGCGAGAAGCCATCGTCCGTTCACAAGTCCCGGTCGTCTACATTTGTAACGTCATGACACAACCGGGCGAGACGAAGGGCTATGACGCCATGAAACATTTAAAATCCATCGAAGCTTATCTCGGGAAGGCGTCGATTGATACGATCGTCGTCAATAATGAGCCAATCGATGAAGACTATTTGGAGCGTTACCTCGAGGACGGATCGGAAGAGGTCCGCTTCGACCGGAAGAAACTCCGAAACTATGGAACGAATGTCCTAGCGGGAGATATCGTCGATTACAACCGGGATTATATCCGTCACGACTCCGACGCCATCGCCGGACTCGTCATGCAACGGGTGCTTCGAATCAAGAAGCCGCGCTCGTTCCAGCAGTTAGAATTGAAATAAGAATTGTTTGAAAGACAGAAAGGAGGGGGACTCGATGAGCTTTGCATCAGATGTGAAGAAAGAATTGACACAACTTGAAGTGAATGACGCCGAGGCGAAAGCGGAATTGTCGGCACTCGTTCGGATGAACGGGGTCATCTCGCTCGCCCTAGGACGAGGCATGACGCTCGACGTCTCGACCGAAAACGCCTCGATCGCCCGTCGGATGTATTCGTTGATGAAACGCCTCTACGACCATCCATTAGATTTGTTCGTACGGAAGAAAATGCGTCTGAAAAAGAATAACGTCTACATCGTCCGTGTGTCACAGCACGCGGAGACGATGCTTCGTGACCTCGAGATTCTCGGGGAGCACTATGAGATGATTCGGACGTTGAACTCGGATATGACACGAGACGAGAACTTGGCACGTGCCTACTTGCGTGGGGCTTTCCTTGCCGGAGGATCAATCAACCATCCGAAGACGTCGTCGTATCACCTCGAAGTCTACAGCTTGTATGAAAACCATAACCAGGCGCTACGCGATTTGGCGAATCGGTTTGATTTGAATGCGAAGACGCTTGAACGGAAAAAAGGGCACATCCTCTATATGAAGGAGAGCGAGAAAATCTCAGACTTCCTCAAGTTGATCGGTGCGACACGGGGAATGCTCGAATTTGAGGATGCGCGCATCATCAAGGACATGCGCAACTCCGTCAACCGTCTCGTCAACTGTGAGACGGCCAACTTGAACAAGACGGTCGGGGCTGCGTTACGCCAAGTGGAGAATATCAAGTTCTTGGAGCGGACGGTCGGACTCGATGTCTTGCCGAAAAAACTTCGGGAAATCGCCGAACTACGCATCACGCATCAAGACGTCTCGTTACAAGAACTCGGGGAGATGCTCGAGTCAGGACCGATCTCGAAGTCTGGAATTAACCATCGACTTCGCAAAATTGACCAAATTGCCGAGCGTGTGCGGAGCGGCGACGAGATCGCCTCATCGTGACGCGGTTGCACCAAAACCATTCTTCCTATATAATAAGCAACTGGAATAGGTTTACTGAATAGGAATTAAAGGAGCTTCATCACTATGTCGAATGAAAAGAAAAGATTATCGCTCACGATTGACGCTAAGCTCGACCAAGTCATCACGGAGCGCGCAAAAGAAATCGGAATTCCGAAGAGTGCACTCGTCACGTTCGCAACAAGCCTTCTCTTGAACCAGCTTCGTGCAGAAGAGTTGTTGAACGGAGATAAGAACGCGATCTACGAAGTGATTCGTAAAGACTATGAATTGCTCACGAGCGTGAAAAATCTAGATACGAAATAATCAGGTTGACTTCGGTCAGCCTTTTTTAGTTGCATCTCACTCTGAAATTTGGAATAGTGGTGGTAATGAATTTGAACGGAGGTCGATCGAATGGGTCAAATCTTACTCATCCTATTGCTACAACTTATCTACGTCCCGGTGCTCACGCTCCGGACAATCATGCTCGTGAAAGGGAAGACCGTCATCGCGGGTCTGTTCGGGACGCTTGAAACACTCATCTACATCTTCGCACTCGGAATCGTATTCCAAGATTTGACGACGCTCGGTATGATCGTGTACGCAGTCGGATTCGGGCTCGGGATTTTACTCGGTGGCTACGTCGAACGTAAACTCGCCATCGGCTACAACATGATCCAAGTCCACACGAAAGAGTATCCGGCAGAGCTCATTCAACAGATGCGCGACAATGGCTACGGGGTGACACATTACCAAGGGCAAGGTCGAGACGGTGTCCGTTATCGTCTGGATGTTTTGGCAGCCCGTACACGGATGAAGGAATTGCGTGAACTCGTCGAGAAGCATGAGCCGAAGGCGTTTCTCGTCGCATTTGACCCGATCGACTTCAAAGGCGGCTATATGATGAAAGGACTGCGTCGTCCGAAATGACGCACACGACTCACGGAAGTGGGTCTTTTTTTGTTGGAGTAGGGATTTTACTGCACGATAGGGAATGAGTGAGGAAAGGAGATGAGACCGTGAAGCGTAATCGACGTTTTTGGATTGTATTGATTGGGTTACTTGTCGGTGTAGGGGTGATATATGTCGCCGTGTCTTGGTTCGGTGATGGGGACGACCCCGTCAAACCGCCGCTCCCGACGGTTCGTGTCGGCTCGGTGACGGCGGAAGTAGAACAATCGACGTATTGTTGGGAAGCCGGCAGTCGTGCGACATGCGCCGACTATGGCTTGCCGGAAGCGGATGACCTGCAACTGATCACGGTCAAACCGGGTGATGCGATTGACGTCGTCTATCATGCCGATCCGATGGAATCGAGCTTTTATCAGATTCGGGACGGGGAACTGGTTCCGGCTGAACCGGTCGTGCCGGACGAACCCGGGATTTATCTATTCGAAATCGGCGGGGAATGGGCGCAAGGCGATAGCCGATACGTATTCGGTGTCAGCGTGCCTGAAAACTAATGGTTGACCTGCCTCTTAGGGACGGCTGTACAGTGAAGATAGGAGGTGGGAACACAGTGATTCCGATTGGAAGAGTTTCGCATGTGACCGGATTGTCGGTCAAAGCCATCAAATTTTACGAAGGGCGCGGGTTGATTCGACCGACACGATCGGGCAACCAGTATCGGATGTACGGGATGGAAGAGATTCGACGCTTGAGTGAAATTAAACGATTACGTCAAATCGGGCTCAGTTTAGAGCAGATTCAATCAGGTCAGTCGACTGATACGCTACTTGAAACACGGTTATGTGAAGTCAGGAAAGAAATCGAACAGCTTTGCCAAATCGAGAGACAGATTCGGTCGATGCAGTCAGGAGGGGATGACATGAACATTCGATACGAAACATTACGTGAACCGATTACAGTCTATGGATATGGGAGTACGTTAGAAGAAATCCCGAAGGTTTGGGCCAGACTCCAACCAGAATTGACGACAGATGAGTCATACGGCGTCTGCCTCCCACAAGAGAACGGCTATGTGGCTGGCATGACGAAGCCTGTGAGTGGGGAAGGATCGCGACAAGTCGAACTGACCGAAGGGAACTATATCGTCGCGACGGTCGAAGGGGGTATCCCGATGATTCCTACAACGTACGAACAACTGTTGAACGTTCCAGACGTGACGCTTCGCGATGCGGTCGACTTTGAACGTTACATTCACGGTCAAGGTGGAGCGGACGACATGATTGAAGTCTGGATGCCAATCGAATAGAAAAAGACGTTTCCCGATTGATCGGGAAACGTCTTTTGTATGATTAGCGTGTCATGACTTTGTCGATGAGACCGTAGTCTTTCGCTTGGTCAGCTGCCATGAAGTAGTCACGCTCTGTGTCGCGCTCGATGACTTCAAGTGGCTGTCCAGTGTTCTCTGCCATGATTTGGTTCAATTTCTCACGCATTTTAATGATACGTTCTGCGTGAATCTTAATGTCTGACGCTTGGCCTTGTGTGCCGCCGAGCGGTTGGTGAATCATGATTTCCGCGTTCGGAAGTGCGAAGCGTTTTCCTTTTTCACCGGCTTGGAGCAAGAAGGCACCCATCGATGCAGCCATTCCGATACAAATCGTCGACACGTTCGGTTTGATGAAGTTCATCGTGTCGTAAATCGCCATACCCGCTGTGATCGAACCACCTGGGCTGTTGATGTAGAGCGAGATGTCCTTTTCTGGATCCTCAGCTGCGAGGAAGAGAAGCTGTGCGACGATTGAGTTCGCGACGTTGTCGTCAATCGCACTTCCGAGAAGGATGATACGGTCTTTGAGCAAGCGTGAGTAGATGTCGTACGCGCGCTCCCCACGGCCTGTCTGTTCGATAACTGTTGGAATTAACATTGAATCTGCCTCCTTTATGTAGGTTGTAAGTTCATCATACCTGTATAGTCAATGTTGGTCAAACGATAGTCATCGTTTTTCACCTATTCCACGATTTTCGCATCCTGAAACGAAAAAGAGGCCAGGCAATCTGCCTGACCTCTACATCTGATACACCCGGAGAGATTCGAACTCCCGACACCTGGCACCGGAAACCAGTGCTCTATCCCCTGAGCTACGGGTGCATGTGTGTGACACGAATTTATTATACATTTGTTTTATTGAAAAAGCAATCCTGTTCATTATCCTTTTTTGAGCGCAAGCGGAGCGGGTTCGTTACAATAGAGAAGAGGGGGGAGAACGATGCAACGGCAAGAACAAAAACAGGTACAACATCAACAGATGACGCAAGACCTTGTGCAACGGCTACCGGTGCTCGAGGCGGACCGTCTCGCGCTCTCGTTTCGTCTCGCACGTCTAGCGCGCCATAATCCAAACATTCATGTCGGGAGTGGGGACCTCGGTTGGGTAGCGGATGCGGCGAGCGCGTTCGAAGAGAAGCTGTTCACCCAGATTCGAGAAGGAAGCGGCAGCGACTCGGAGAAAGAGCTGAGACGACAGCTCGTCCTGTTGCTCGACCATCGGGGATTATTGCCGGATACGAATGAGGTGTTGGCGGAGCGGTTCGGTGTCGACGTGACTCAAATCGAACAAGCGAGACAGGCACTTTTATTTCTTGAACCGACGGGGATCGGGGCGAGAACGGAACGAGAGTGTCAGTACCGCCATGCGATTGAACATGAGGACCCACGCGTCGTCGATGTATTTGATGCGATTGAGAGTGGCGTGAGCCAAAAACAGATGGCGAGCGTGCTCGCAATTTCAGATGAAGAGCTCGCCCGTTTAGAGCGAATTGTCGCGACACTACCAAAACGTCCATTATTATATGAAGAAACGGGGCACGTGTTTCCCGAAGTCGAAGTACGTTACGAAGATGGAGAGCTTGTCACGACGTGGCTCAGCCCGGAACTTGACACGACGCGAGTCGGCAATGACCGCGAGGCGAAATGGTGGATGACGTCCCTTGCGATGCGGAACGAGACGTTACGTGAGATATGGGCTGTTATCGCGTCACGTCAGATCGAGTGGCTGAAAGGAGAACTTGTCCTCAATCCACTGACCCGTCGGACCGTCGCACAACAAATCGGCAAGCACGAATCAACAGTCGGGCGTGCCATTCAAGGGAAGTTTGCGAAGACTGAAGGCGGAATCATGGAATGGAAACACTTTTTCGTTCGGTCGACGAGTCATGGACATTCACCGTTCATGATCAAGCGGACGCTCGCAGAACTGATTCAACGGGAGAAGACCCCGCAAAGTGATCAGGCACTGGCGGACGAACTCGCCCGATACGGCTATCCAGTGACGAGACGGACCGTGACGAACTATCGGGAAGAACTCGGATTCGGCAACTCACGTGAGCGTGAGTGGCAGTTATGGAAGGGATGACGAAAATGAAACTAACTTTATATAAACGTGACAATTGTTCGCTCTGTGACGAGGCGCTTGTCATGCTCGAATGGCTACAGGAGGATTATCCGATCGAACTCGAACAGATTGATATTACGGGAGATGAGGATCTCGAGGCGAAGTACCTCTTCGAAATCCCCGTTCTCATACACGAAGGAGAAGTCATCAGTCAAGGGCGATATGATGACAACAAAGTTGAAGATTTTGTTAAGTATACGCTTACATCGAAAAAAAACGTTTGAAGGGGTTGCCAGACGGAAAAGTGATTGATAAGATGAACTCGTAGCGGTGGGACGCAAATAAAAAAGTGGGACAAAAATTGTCCACACTGAAAGTCGAGGGGGTAAGAGCATGATCCAGCAACTGATTCACGTTCAGAAGCAAATTGTCCCTGACCTGCTCGATACGCTCCGACATCGTTACGATATCTTACACTATGTCCGCTTGATGCAGCCGATTGGCCGCAGGACACTCGCAACGAGTTTGGGACTGACCGAACGGGTACTCAGACGAGAAGTCGACTTTTTGAAAGACCAAGGTCTTCTTTACGTCGCTACTCAAGGAATTTCCCTCAGTGAGACGGGACGAAACGTCTTACGGGACTTGCACGAGATCATGGGAGAACTTCTCGGGATCTCAGAAGTGGCAAGAGAGCTCGAAGAGAAATTAGGGGTTCGCCAAGTCGTCATCGTACCGGGTGATTCAGATGAGACATTCTGGGTCCAACGCGATATCGGACGGGCAGCGGTCACGCAGTTAAAAGCGCGGCTCGCACCGGATGATAACGTGATTGCGGTAACGGGTGGAACGACAATGGCATCGGTTGCGGCGATGATGTCGCCCGATAAAAAAGAACGCCCGATGCATTTTGTGCCCGCACGCGGAGGTCTTGGAGAAACGCTTGAACTTCAAGCGAATACCGTCTGCTCACGCATGGCGGACCGGGCCCACGCAGACTATCATCTTCTACATATTCCGGATGAGGTGTCACAAGAGACGTTCGACCGGATGGTGGAGGAACCTAGTATTAAAAATGTACTGGAAATGATTAGAGCGGCGCGAATTGTGGTACATGGAATTGGTGAGGCAGAAACGATGGCAAAACGCCGTCACGCATCACCGGAGCATTTGCGGATGATTGAACGGCATGACGCCGTCGCCGAAGCATTCGGATATTATTTCAATGCGGAAGGTGAGATCGTCCATCGCGTCAAGACGGTCGGGATCCAACTCGAAGAGCTGGATGACATGGATACCGTCATCGCGGTTGCCGGAGGGAAATCGAAGGCACAGGCGATCGCCGCTTATGCGAAACACACGTCGAACATCATCCTCGTCACAGACGAAGGTGCGGCGAAAGAATTATTAACTTGTTATTAAAGAGTTGACCCCCCGTTGGCTCTTCAATAAATAGCTTCTACCCTAAGGAGGAAATTAACATGGCAGTAAAAGTTGGTATTAACGGATTTGGACGTATCGGTCGTTTGGCATTCCGCGAGATCATCAAAAACGAAGGAATCGAAGTTGTTGCAATCAACGACTTGACAGACACGAAGATGCTTGCACACCTTCTCAAGTATGACACGACTCAAGGTCGTTTCGACGGAGAAGTTGAAGTACACGACGATCACTTCCTCGTAAACGGAGAGAAAGTTATCACGCTCGCTAACCGTAACCCTGAAGAACTTCCATGGGGAGACCTCGGTGTAGACATCGTTCTCGAATGTACTGGATTCTTCACTTCTAAAGAAAAAGCTGAGCTTCACTTGAAAGCTGGCGCGAAGAAAGTTGTTATCTCGGCTCCTGCTACAGGTGACATGAAGACTGTTGTTTACAACACAAACCACGACATCCTCGATGGTACTGAAACAGTCATCTCAGGTGCTTCTTGTACAACAAACTGCTTGGCACCAATGGCTAAAGTACTTCAAGACCAGTTCGGAATCGTTGAAGGTCTCATGACGACGATCCACGCTTACACTGGCGACCAAAACACACTTGACGCTCCACACCCGAAAGGTGACTTCCGTCGTGCGCGTGCAGCTGCAGCGAACATCGTTCCTAACACAACAGGTGCTGCTAAAGCAATCGGTCTCGTAATCCCTGAACTTCAAGGAAAACTTGACGGTGCTGCACAACGTGTACCAGTTGCTACAGGTTCACTCACTGAGCTCGTAACTGTACTCGACAAGCAAGTATCTGTTGACGAAGTAAACGCAGCGATGAAAGCAGCGGCAAACGAGTCATTCGGTTACACTGAAGACGAAATCGTTTCTTCTGACATCATCGGAATCACATACGGTTCACTCTTCGACGCGACTCAAACAAAAGTTATGACAGTTGGCGACAAGCAACTCGTTAAAACAGTTTCTTGGTACGACAACGAAATGTCTTACACTGCACAATTGGTTCGCACAGTTAAGCACTTCGCTAACATCGCGAAGTAATTTCGTGAACTAAATAGAATCAAATAGGAGCGGAAACAAGAGATTGTTCTCCGCTCTATTTATGAAATGACACGCACGACATATGGAGGCGAAAGTTATGAACAAACAGTCTATTCGTGACATCGATGTAAAAGGGAAACGCGTCTTTTGCCGCGTTGACTTCAACGTTCCACTCAAAGATGGCGTCATCCAAGACGAAACTCGGATCCAAGCCGCACTTCCAACGATCAAGCACTTGCTTGACGGTGGTGCGAAACTCGTCCTTGCGAGCCACCTCGGCCGTCCGAAAGGCGAGAAGAACTCTGAGTTCTCACTTGCTCCAGTAGCGAAGCGTCTCGCTGAGCTCCTCGGAAAAGATGTACCGCTCGTCGAAGAAGCATACGGCCCGGTCGCAGAAGAAGCGGTCGCTAAACTCTCTGAAGGCGATGTCGTCGTTTTAGAGAACGTTCGTTTCTACCCAGGTGAAACGAAAAACGACGCTGAACTTGCAAAAGGATTCGCAGCACTTGCTGACGTATACGTCAACGACGCGTTCGGCGCGGCTCACCGTGCACACGCTTCAACTGAAGGGATTGCACACCACGTGGACACAGCCGTTGCTGGTCTCTTGATGGAAAAAGAACTTGAAGTTCTCGGTAAAGCTCTTTCTAACCCAGACCGTCCGTTCACGGCGATTATCGGTGGGTCGAAAGTAGCGGACAAGATTGGGGTCATCGACCACCTTCTTGACATCGTTGACACACTCATCATTGGTGGCGGACTCTCGTACACGTTCTCGAAAGCACTCGGGCACGAAGTCGGAACGTCACTCCTTGAAGAGGATAAGCTTGACCTCGCTCGTCAATTCATGAAGAAAGCAGAAGACAAAGGCGTGAAATTCTTGATGCCAATCGACTGTGTCATCACGAAAGAATTCGGCGAAGAAACGTATGTCGGCCCAGTCGATATTGACTCGATCCCAGCGGATCACATGAGTCTTGATATCGGACCGAAGACAGTCGAACTTTACGCGGATGCGATTCGCGAATCGAAACTTGTCGTATGGAACGGACCGATGGGCGTATTCGAACTCGATAAATACGCAAACGGAACGAAAGGTGTCGCTCAAGCACTTGCAGATAGCGATGCATATTCAATCATCGGTGGTGGCGACTCAGCCGCTGCAGCAGCCAAGTTTGGTCTTGCTGACAAGATGAGTCACATTTCAACTGGTGGTGGCGCGTCACTCGAATTCATGGAAGGCAAAAAACTTCCAGGTGTCGAGGCGCTTAACGACAAGTAATTTAGAGGAGGGTTATCGATGCGTAAACCGATTATTGCAGGTAACTGGAAAATGAACAAAACACTCTCGGAAGCTGTCGCTTTCGTAGAGGAAGTTAAAAACAACATTCCGTCTACTGACAAAGTAGATGCAGCGATTGGTGCTCCGGCACTTTTCCTCGCACCGATGGTAGAAGCAGCTAAAGGGTCAAACTTGAAGCTCGGTGCACAAAACATGTACGACAAAGATAGCGGTGCATACACTGGCGAAATCAGCCCAGCTATGGTCGCTGACCTCGGCGTGACTTACGTCATCCTCGGTCACTCAGAACGTCGCGAGTACTTCGGCGAATCAGATGCGTTCATCAACAGCAAAACGAAAAAAGCGTTCGAACACGGTCTTACGCCAATCGTTTGTGTCGGTGAAACACTTGAAGAGCGCGAAGGCGACAAGTTCGAAGAAGTCATCAAAACACAAGTCGAAGGCGGTCTCGCTGACCTCTCTGCTGACCAAGTCAAACAACTCGTCATCGCGTACGAGCCAGTTTGGGCAATCGGTACAGGTAAATCAGCAGACGAAGCTGACGCACAAAGCTCTTGTAAGTATGTTCGCGACGTGGTGAAAGGTCTTTACGGCGAAGACGTGGCGGCTGCGGTACGCATCCAATACGGTGGATCTGTAAAACCTGAGAACATCAAAGAGTACATGGCACAAGAAGACATCGACGGCGCACTCGTCGGCGGTGCTTCACTCGAAGCCGCTTCGTTCCTCAAATTGTTGGAGGCGATTTAAATGGCTAGACCAGTCGCACTCATCATCTTAGATGGTTTCGGGATGCGTGACGAATCGTTCGGTAACGCGGTCATGGCTGCGGACAAACCGAACTTCGATCGCTACTGGGAGCAGTATCCACATACGCTCTTAAACGCAAAAGGCGAGTACGTCGGTCTTCCAGAAGGACAGATGGGGAACTCGGAAGTCGGGCACTTGAATATCGGTGCCGGTCGAGTCGTCTATCAGTCACTCTCACGCGTCAACAACGCAATCAAAGACCGTTCGCTTTTTGATCGTCAAGCGATGAACCATTTGGCAGGACATGTGAAGAAACATGACTCGAGCCTCCATATCATGGGCCTCGTGTCAGATGGCGGGATTCACTCGCACATCAATCACATGTTTGCGATCGTTGAGTTCGCAAAACTCCACGGCATCGAAAAAGTGTACATTCACGCTTTCACGGACGGCCGTGACTGTGATCCGAAGTCAGGTGCTGGTTTCCTCAAGGAAACAGAAGAAAAGCTCGCTGAACTCGGTGTCGGTCAAGTCGCTAGCGTGTCTGGTCGCTACTATGCCATGGACCGCGACAACCGTTGGGAGCGCGTCGAGAAAGTATACGACGTCCTCGTAAACGGAAAAGGCGAAGTCGGTGCGGACCCAGTCGAGGTTCTCAAGAAGTCGTATGAGAACGATTTGACGGATGAGTTCGTCTTACCGACGGTCATCGAAAAAGATGGCAAGCCGGTCGCAACAATTCAAGACAACGATGCGATCATGTTCTTCAACTTCCGTCCGGACCGGGCGATCCAACTCGCGAAAGTGTTTAAAGAGAAAGCGGGCTTCAACGGCTTCGAACTCTCAAGCACACACCCTGAGAACATCTTACTCGTCTCGATGACGAAGTTCTCGGATGACGTCGACACAGACATCGTCTTCCCACCGGAAGATTTGAAAAACACACTCGGGGAAACACTCTCTGCGCAAGGATACAAACAGCTCCGTGCCGCAGAAACAGAGAAGTACCCACACGTCACGTTCTTCTTGAATGGACAAAAAGAACAGCCATTCGAAGGCGAGGATCGTCTCCTCGTACCTTCACCGAAAGTCGCGACATACGACTTGCAACCAGAAATGAGTGCGTACGAACTCACAGAGGGCTTGCTCGAGCGTATCGAGTCGGATGAGTATGATGCATACATCATCAACTTCGCGAACCCGGATATGGTTGGTCACTCAGGTAAGCTTGAGCCGACGAAGAAAGCGATCGAAGCAGTCGATGAATGCCTCGGTAAAGTAGTGGACGCATTACTTGCTAAAGGTGGCGCGGCCATCATCACAGCAGACCACGGGAACGCAGACATCGTCACGAACCCGGACGGCTCGCCGATGACGGCGCATACGACGGAACCTGTTCCATGTATCATCACAAAAGAGGGAGTCGAACTGAAACCAGTTCTCGAAGGCGCACTTTGCGACCTCGCCCCAACGCTTCTCGACCTTCTCGGTGGAGAGCAACCAGCTGAAATGACTGGTTCATCAATCGTTACAAAATCATAAAACTATTTTTCATACGAAAAGGAGCGATTTTTCATGTCAATGATTACAGAAATTTACGCACGCGAGATTTTAGATTCACGCGGTAACCCATCAGTAGAAGTAGAAGTCTTCACAGAAGACGGCGGTTTCGGCCGTGCCCTCGTCCCATCAGGCGCATCAACAGGTGAGCACGAAGCAGTTGAGCTTCGCGATGGCGACAAGTCACGTTACCTCGGTAAAGGTGTCTTGAAAGCAGTTGCGAACGTGAACGACACGATTGCACCAGAACTCATCGGCTACGATGTTTTCGACCAAAACGCAATCGATGCGAAAATGATCGAACTCGACGGTACGCCAAACAAAGCTAAACTTGGTGCAAACGCAATCCTCGGTGTGTCAATGGCAGCAGCTCACGCAGCAGCAGATGAGCTTGGTCTCCCACTTTACACATACCTCGGTGGATTCAACGCGAAGACACTTCCAACACCAATGATGAACATCATCAACGGTGGTTCGCACGCGGACAACAACGTGGACTTCCAAGAGTTCATGATCATGCCTGTTGGCGCGCCAACATTCCGTGAAGCGCTCCGTATGGGTGCTGAAGTATTCCACGCCCTCAAATCAGTTCTTTCTGGTATGGGTCTTAACACAGCTGTTGGTGACGAAGGTGGTTTCGCACCAAACTTGAAATCTAACGAAGAAGCGATCACAGTTATCCTTGAAGCGATCGAAAAAGCTGGTTACAAACCAGGCGAAGACGTCTACCTCGCAATGGACGTTGCATCTTCTGAGTTCTACGACAAGTCAACTGGTAAATACGAACTCGCTGGCGAAGGTAAGTCACTCACAACTGCTGAGCTTGTAGACTTCTACGCTGAGCTCGTTGACAAGTACCCAATCCTCTCAATCGAAGATGGTTGTGACGAAAACGACTGGGATGGCCACAAGCTTCTCACAGACAAAATCGGACACAAAGTTCAACTCGTTGGGGATGACCTCTTCGTAACGAACACATCTAAACTTGCTGAAGGTATCGAAAAAGGAATCGCAAACTCGATCCTCATCAAAGTTAACCAAATCGGTACGCTCACAGAAACATTCGACGCGATCGAAATGGCTAAAAAAGCTGGTTACACAGCAGTTGTCTCACACCGTTCTGGTGAAACAGAAGACGCGACAATCGCGGACATCGCTGTTGCGACAAACGCTGGACAAATCAAAACTGGTTCACTTTCACGTACAGACCGTATCGCGAAATACAACCAACTTCTCCGCATCGAAGACATGCTCGGCGATGTAGCGAAATACGACGGTATCAAGTCGTTCTACAACCTCAAAAAATAATTGATTGTTTCAGGCTCGCCAAATGGCGGGCCTGTTTTTTTGTGGATGAAGAAGATATTCATCAGACGGGGGGGACGCTTTCTTGAGTTGATGCGGAGTCATCCTTGCATCACTCTCCTTAAGGAGTCGCCCCCCGCCGTCTGATTACTAAATTTGCATAATACAAATACTATGTACAATTTTTATTTAATTATTTGATAATAATCATGGGAGAACATAATTTATCAAAAAACTTATATTGTAAATAAAAAATTAAGAAGTATAAAAAAAGTAATTATTATAATAAAAATGTATAATTGTGAGTAACCTCATTAATTATAATTATATTTAATAAATAGGATGGTGTTGTAATGAGTACCTTAACAAAAAAATTGATTAAATATAAAGAAGATAAAGAATTGTTAAATTTATTTAGGAACGCGATTGAAAATGAAATTACCCACTTGTTTATAGGATTAAATCATATCGAAAGAGACATTTTGAACGCTAGGTATTCTTCACAAGAAAATCAAACTCCAGAAGAGCAACTTTTTAATCATCAAATGGAAGGGCGAAATTTTCTTTATGAAATTTTACCTTTTTTAAATGAATTTAATCTTTCTATTAAAGAAGTTACTATGTACGAAAGTGAAATTTGGGATGATGAAGGTAATTTTGAAACAACTGAAAATTTATATGACGTAAGGGACATAGTTGAGCTGATAAGGAAAATGGATGACTATTTGTATTTTGTTGCCATGGTCTACTTACAACAGAACGCAAATGATCATAGGCATCAGATGTATCCGATCTCAATTAGAGTTTCAACTGTGCTTCGTCAATTAGGGATTAAGATTCCTAGATATGCAAAAACTATATTCATAGCGATGTCTTTTAATCCACAATTATCAGAAGTCAGAAAATCAATATCTGACACCGTAATAAGAAATGGGTTTAAGCCTTTAATTATTGATTCAAAAGAGCACACCAACCAAATTGTCCCAGAAATTTTTTATGAAATCGAAAATGCGGAATTTGTAATTGCTGATTTGACAGACCATAAGAATGGAGTATATTACGAAGCGGGATATGCGAAAGGGATTGGGAAAGAGGTGATTTTCACATGTCACACTGATGATTTTGAAAAAAGACATTTTGATGTGGCTCAAACTAATACTATTGTATGGAAAAATATTTCTGAACTAAGTGATATGTTATCAAACAGAATTGAAGCAATTTATATAAATGAATAATTTTTGTTTGATTGTTATGATCATATTTAATTTTAAAATTTATTAAAAGAGGGTTATTTGCATGGTTTGTTCATATTGTAAAAATGAAAAAAAAATTACGAGAGAGCATTTGTTTCCAACGTCAGTTTTAAATTTGTTTCCTGAATGTGATTTTAACATTGACGGTGAACGAATGTTTAAAGGAAATAAAATTACAATTAAGGATGTTTGTGAAGATTGTAATAATGGAGTGCTATCTATTCTTGATAACTATGGTAAAGGTCTTGTAGAAAAATATTTTGTAAAAGAATATTTCGGCAATAAAATTATTAGTTTTGATTACAACTACAATATGCTATCTCGTTGGTTACTAAAGCTTGTTTATAATATTGCACGAAAAGAAAAGTTAGATAACAGATGGTTTAATGATAACTTGGAGTATATACTAGGAGAAGAAGAGGTTAACGATAAATTTTCAATTTTTGCTGGGTTAGCAATTAATACGTCTCCATTTCCTGATGAGTTGATGGGATATAGAAAGCTATTAGTATCATTTAATCCAAAAATTTTAAGAAAACCAATATTTGATAAACACTCTCTGGGTCGTCCACAACCTAAATTGTTTCAGAAATCGGACATGAATTTGGAAATAGTAGAGTTTGAGTTCCTGTATAATTCTGCACTTGTTAGACTCGGTTCAGCATTATTTTTGATTTTTCTTTGGGAGAATGAAATTGAGGACCAAACTAGACTTGAAAATGAGGAAGAGATGTTAGCATATTATCCTTACAAGTTATTATCTAATAGTAAAGATAATATCTATTTAAATCGTGTAACTCATGCATTCAACTATCATCATGAGTTAATAAATTTAATTGATTCGGTGCCAGATATGTTTATAGTAGATTCATTTCGTCAAAATTAAAACGAGCGGGAGGAGAGAAGAGCGGTCGTGACACATGTCACGACCGTTTTGTGCGTGCTTGAACAAGATGATTTTGGGTATACTCATTACATAACGAGTAAAGGAGCCAATGCTAATGACACGAGTACGTAAAGCCATCATCCCAGCCGCCGGTCTCGGCACCCGCTTCCTACCAGCCACGAAAGCCATGCCAAAAGAGATGTTGCCAATCGTCAACAAACCGACGATTCAGTTCATCGTCGAGGAAGCAGTCGCTTCAGGAATCGAAGACATCATCATCGTCACGGGTAAGAATAAGCGCGCCATCGAGGATCATTTTGACCGTGCGCTCGAGTTGGAGCAAAACTTGGAGTCAAAAGGGAAGACCCGCTTACTCGAATCGGTCCGACACTCCTCGAACTTGGCGAACATTCACTACATACGCCAACAGGAGCCTAAAGGTCTCGGTCATGCGATTTGGTGTGCTCGGAAATTCATTGGGGACGAGCCGTTCGCTGTCTTGCTCGGAGATGACATCATCGAATCCGATGTGCCGGCGACGAAGCAGTTGATTGACCAATATGAGGCACATGAACGCTCGATCATCGGTGTGCAGCGTGTCCCGTATGAAATGACGAACCGATATGGTATAATTGACCCGCTTGCCGTCGAAGGGAAGCTCATCCCGGTGCGGACGTTCGTCGAGAAGCCGCCCGTCGGTGAGGCCCCATCGAATTTTGCCATCCTCGGTCGCTATGTTCTGACACCGGACGTCTTTGAGGCGTTGTCAGGGCAAGAAGCAGGGGCCGGAGGCGAGATTCAATTGACGGATGCGATCGCACGCTTGAATGAAGCGCAGACGGTCTTTGCTTACGAATTTGATGGTCGACGCTATGACGTCGGGGAACCGATTGGATTCGTCGAGACGACGATTTGCCACGCGCTCAGCGATCCTGATTTAAAAGATGACGTCCATGCCTTGTTAAAACGGCTCGTGGACGAACTTGATCAACAGTAAGGTGTGTTATTTTTGAAAACAATGCTCATGGTGTGTCAAAACTATTATCCGGAGATCGGCAGCGCCGGTAACCGGATGCAAAACATTACGCATTTGATGAAGCAGCGCGGGTATGAAGTCGAGGTCATCACGGCCGCCCCTTCGTACCCGAGCTTTGATATGTATCAGGACGACCGTTTCTGGAATGACCGGGAGCTGAACGATCAACCGTTCATCAAACGACTCATCACGAAGAAGCGGAAACATACGTCCAACATGGTCAGCCGTCTCTTCTTGTTCCTCGAACAGATGGTGAAAGGAATCGGGGCCGTACGTCAGTTAAAATTGAAGCCAGACGTCGTATTTGCGACGACCCCTTCTTTTTTTATGGCGTTTGTCGGGGTATATGCGAAACGGAAGTATCGTGTCCCCCTCATTTTAGACGTTCGTGACCTTTGGCCGGAATCGGTGAAAGGGGTCGGCGTGTTCAAACACGACTGGGTACTCGCGCCGGCATTTTGGCTCGAGAAACGATTGTATCGTGCCGCTGACGAGGTCATCATCAACTCGGAAGGCTTCCGCAGCTATCTTCGTCAACGCGGTGTCTCAAACGAGAAAATCCACTACATGCCGAACTCGATTCGAGAATCGGAACGAGCGCTTGAGCGGACGATCCCGCCGGACGACCGGATGGAGATTTTATATGCCGGAAACATGGGGCTCGCGCAAGACGTGTCACTCTTACTCGAGCTCGCCGAACGATTCCGTGACGAACCGCGGATTCACTTCAAACTGATCGGCTACGGGTATCGGAAAGAAGAGTTGAAGCAGACGATCAAGGAGCGTGGTTTCCAAAACTTCTTGTTCCTTGAAGCGATGCCACGGACGGAGGCGTTCCAAGCGATTAAAAATGCGGACGTCGCCTTTGTCAGCCTGATCGAGCAAGAAGTGTTCGATACGGTCATCCCGGGGAAACTCATCGACTATATGGCGGTCGGCAAACCGATTGTCGCAGCAGTGTCAGGCCATGCGGCGAATGTCATTGAAGCGGCTGAAGTCGGATTCGTCTCTCGGAAACGGGATATCGATGAAATCGAGCGGATTCTCCGCAAGCTCCTCGACCGACCGGACCTTCGGGAGGCGCTCGGGGCGAACGGGATTCGTTACGTCAAAGAGAATTTATGTTGGGAAGAGAATATCGACGTGTTAGATCAAGTCGTACAACAGTTAGTGATGGAGGAAACACAATGAAGTCAGTATGTATGTTTGTATGGAACCATTTTACGAATGATGCGCGCGTTCTTCGCGAATGCTCGGCACTCGCCGAGGCAGGTTATGAAGTTGATTTGATTGCGCTCCAGGACCCGAAAAATAAAGAGTTACCGAAAGAAGAGATGCGTCCGGAAGGCTTCCGCGTCATCCGCGTGAAGCGTCAGCCATCGATTCTTGTCAACGCGCTCAAGTTCGCGAAGAAGACGTACCAATGGGTGAGCGAGAAACGGACCCGTCAAATCGGTGCCGGACTCGTTGGTGCCGGCTTATTCCTACTCGCACCATTCACGATGCTTGCTCTCGGGGCAGCGGTCGGGACAATCTTGTTGCCGCAAGTACGTAAGCAAATCGTCAACGCGAGTGCGATGCTCGAGATGGTGTTCACGTCGACGAAGAAGTCATACGACTTTTATCATGCGAACGATTTGAACACGCTCCCGCAGGCACTCCTCGCCGGAAAAGTGTTCAACAAAGGTCGGATTGTCTATGATTCGCACGAAGTACAGACGGACCGTACCGGTTACGGCTACATCCAAAGTAACCTCGAGGGATGGCTCTTGCCGTTCGTCGATACGATGATGGTCGAGAACCATACGCGCGCGGCACACAACGAAGAGTTATACGGGTTCTATCCGTACGTGCTCCACAACTACCCGTTCTACCGTCCGCTCGACTTCTCGCTCCGTAAGGACTTGCATGCGCTTCTCGACTTGCCGAAAGACGAGAAGATCCTCTTGTACCAAGGTGGGATTCAAGCAGGGCGTGGTCTCGAACAACTCGTGCTCGCGGCGAAAGACTTCAAAGAAGGAACGCTCGTCATGATTGGGGACGGGAAGCTCAAACCGACGATTCAACAGTTGATTGAGACGGAAGGTGTCGGCAATCGTGTCAAGATGATTGACAAAGTACCGGTCGAAGCGTTACCTTACTATACGATGAACGCCTACTTAGGCTTCCAAGTATTGAACAACGTCTGCTTCAACCACTACTCGGCGTCGTCGAACAAATTGTTCGAGTATTTGATGGCCGAAGTACCGGTCGTCTCATGTGACTTCCCTGAAATCGAACGGGTCGTTGCGGGGAACGATGTCGGGGTGCTCGTCGACTCACACGATCCACAATCGATCGCAGACGGCGTCAACCGTTTGATTGAAGACCAAGCACTCTATGCGCGTGTCAAAGAGAACACGAAGACCGCGCGTGAGAAATATAACTGGGATTTGGAAAAAGAGGCACTCTTGAATGTCTACGCGAACGCAGCGGAGCGCAAGTTGCCGATTATGAAAGACGGTGCGCCAAAGCCAGTACAATCTTAAGACTGCGGCTTTGGCCGCGGTCTTTTTTATATGGAAGGAGGACAATTTATGAAACGTCAACAGCAACATCTATTGCGCCAACAAGTATGGCGCAAGCTACAAACCATCTCGGTGAAGGACATTGCCTGGATTATCGCGGGCTCATTCATTCTCTCGTTCGGGGTCAACTACTTCACCGTACCGAACGATTTCTCGGAAGGTGGCCTACTCGGGGTCACGATTATCCTGTACTACGTGTTCGGCTGGGACCTCGGACTCACGTCAATCATCGGGAACGGGATTCTCTTCATCGTCGGCTATAAGCTGCTCGACCGTCGGACAATGGTCTATTCGGTCATCGCCGTCGTCGCGACGTCATTCTTCCTTAGTCTGACGCACGACTGGGGCAGCCCTGCCGAAGATAAGCTGCTCGCGGCCGTCTATGCCGGAATCATGATCGGGGTCGGGATCGGCATGGTGCTCCGTGTCGGCGGGACGACAGGAGGGGGCGTCATCATCGCCCGGCTCATGGAGCGCTATCTCCACTTGAGCGTCGCCGTCTCGATGTTCATCATCGATGCAATCGTCGTCGCGACATCTGGCTTCTTCTTAGGGGAACAAGTCGTCCTCTATACGCTCATCGCCATCATCATCGGCTCGTGGGTCATCGACCTCGTCGCAGAGGGACTCAATATCCGCAAGGCCGTCACGATCATCAGCGACAAGCAAGAAGAGCTCGCCGTCGTCTTGACGGAGACGCTCGGTCGCTCGGCAACGATCATTCATGGACACGGCTACTACACGAAGCAAGACAAGAACATGTTGTATATGATTGTCGACAAACGTCAGATCGCGCCACTCAAAAAAATCGTCCAAGTGACGGACGACCGCGCCTTCGTCGTCATCCACCAAGTGAAGGAAGTCATCGGGGAAGGATTCAGCTACCCGTCCCGATAATTTGAATGCTGGTGTTTTGACGATAACTTCTATATAATAAAAGGCGTGTAAATAGAAGGAGGAACTGACTACTATGCAAACGATCGCTACAATCAGCCTACTTGTCGTGGCTGTCTTATTGATTGTCGTCGTACTGCTCATGTCAGGTCGGTCGCAAGGTCTTGGAGCGATTGCAGGTGGCGCGGAGCAGTTGTTCGGACGCCAGAAAGCGCGCGGCTTCGATGCTGTTTTAAACCGAACTGCAGCTGTACTAGGCACTTTGTTTTTCATTTTAGGATTACTAGTCGCATCATTATGATGATAAGGCTGATCGTTCTCGATTTTCACGTGAGGCGGTCAGCTTTTGTTTTTTCGATTTATTTTTTGGGAATAATGTAGATACGAGGAGATGACAGATAAAATGAAAGTGACTGCACCAAAACCGTTCTTCTTCGAGGGCGGAAAACGTGCCGTGTTGATGTTACATGGCTTCACTGGATCGAGCGCGGATGTCCGCATGCTCGGTCGCTTCCTTCAAAAAGAAGGATACACATGTATGGGACCGATCTATCGTGGTCATGCCGTCCCACCGGAAGAATTACTCCAATATGGACCAGAAGACTGGTGGGAAGACGTCTTGAACGCCTACCAGACACTCGTCGACAAAGGTCATGAGGAGATCGTCGTCTGCGGACTATCGCTAGGTGGCGTGATGTCGCTCCGTCTCGCCGAGGAGAAAGACGTCAAGGCGGTCATCCCGATGTGCGCGCCGACTGGAATCGATGCCGAGGACCGCTTGTACAAAGGAGTCCAGGCATATGCCCGAGAATATAAGGGTAGAGAAGAAAAGTCGCCGGAACAGATCGAGCAGGAGATGGCAGAGTTCAAACCGATGCCAACGCTAAAAGACCTCCGTGCCTTCGTCCGCGACACGGCGTCGAAGCTCGAGGACATCTTCGTCCCGACACTCGTCGTCCAAGGCGCCAAAGACAACATGATCGACCCGGAATCGGCGAATCAAATTTACGAGGCGGTCAACACGTTCCAAAAAGAGTTGCTCATCTATGAGAACTCGGGACATGTGATCACGCTCGACAAAGAAAAAGAGAAACTGCACCAGGACGTGCTCGATTTTCTCGAAACGTTAGACTGGTCAGTCTAAGAAGGAGGTGTCACGTTGAATTTACGTGACCAATTACTAGAGATCCTACAGGCGAGCGAGAAACCGCTCTCTGTCGATCAACTGACCGAGCGACTACAGCTCGCGTCGACGGATGACTTCAAAGAACTCATCCGCACATTGAATGCCCTCGAGGAAGAGGGTGCCATCGGCCGGACGCGGACGAACCGTTACGGGACGCTCGCCTCGCTCGGCCAAGTCGCAGGGATCATCTCGATCCACCAGCGCGGCTTCGGCTTCTTGTCGGTCGAAGGGGAAGCGGAAGACGTGTTCTTGCCGCCCGACCAACTGAAAGACGTCTACCATGGCGATACGATCCTCGTCAAAAAACGCGAGGACAACCGTGGCAAGACAGAAGGAATCCTATTGAAAGTATTGAAGCGCGGACTCTCGGAGTTCGTCGGGACGTATACGCTCCCGAGCGGTCGACTCGACCAGTTCGCCTTCATCGAGCCGGATGACAAGCGCATCAACTTCTGGCCGGTCGTCAACCCAGACAAATCACTTGGTGCCGTCGACGGACATAAAGTCGTCGTGCGCATCACGAAGTATCCGGACGGACGCTTCGCCGGTGCCTGTGACGTCGTCCGCATCATCGGACATAAGAACGACCCAGGTGTCGACATCTTGTCGATCGTCTATAAACACGGCATTCCGACGGAGTTCCCGGAGGACGTGATCGCGCAGGCGAATGCGGTGCCGGACGAGGCGGATGAAAAAGACTTTATCGGTCGCGTCGACCTTCGTGACGAGACGATCTTCACGATTGACGGCGAAGATGCGAAAGACTTGGACGATGCCGTCCACGTCAAAAAACTCGATAACGGGAACTACGAGCTCGGTGTCCATATCGCCGACGTCTCGCATTACGTGAAAGAGGGCTCGCCGCTCGACGTCGAGGCGCTCGAGCGCGGGACGAGTGTCTATCTCGTCGACCGTGTTATCCCGATGTTGCCGCACCGACTCTCGAACGGGATCTGTTCCCTCAACCCGCACGTCAACCGCTTGACGCTCAGCTGTGTCATGGAGATCTCCCCGCAAAACGGAAAGGTCGTTCGCCACGACTTGTTTCCGAGTGTCATCAAGACGACGGAACGGATGACGTATACGAACGTCCGTGAGATCATCGAGCGGGATGACGAAGAGACGTTGAAAAAGTACGAGCCGTTCATCGGTGAGTTCGACCTCATGGCCGAGCTCGCGGAAGTCCTTCGGAAACGACGCAACTCGCGCGGTGCCATCAACTTCGATTTCGCCGAGGCGAAAGTCGTCGTCAACGATGAAGGGAAGCCAGCGGATATCGTGCTTCGTCCACGTTCGGTCGCCGAGAAGTTGATTGAGGAGTTCATGCTCGCGGCCAACGAGACGGTCGCTGAACATTTCCACAAGATGGACGTACCGTTCATCTATCGTGTCCACGACAATCCAAAACCAGACAAGCTCGATTTCTTCTTCGACTTCGTCGCAAACTTTGGCGTTCACATTGAACGCATCAAGGGCCAGACGGTCGAACCGAAGACGCTTCAAAAGATTTTGAAGGCGATCGATGGGGAACCGGAAGAGCCGGTCATCAGCACGATCATGCTTCGTTCGATGCAACAGGCGAAGTATGACGACGTATCGCTCGGTCACTTCGGACTCGCGACGGACTTCTATACGCACTTCACGTCACCAATCCGTCGTTATCCGGACTTGATTGTCCACCGTCTCATGCGCACGTACGTCTTCAACAACGACTTGTCGGAGAAGACGATTGCGAAGTACGAGGACCGTCTCGGGGCGATTGCCGAACAGGCATCGAAACGGGAACGTCGTTCGGTCGACGCAGAGCGCGAGACACAGGCGCTCAAGAAAGCCGAATACATGGAAGCCCATCTCGGTGAAGAGTTCGATGGTGTCGTCGCCGGCGTCACGAACTTCGGGATGTTCGTCGAACTTCCGAATACGATTGAAGGGCTCGTTCGTCTTCAGTCGATGGATGACTACTACCACTTCGATGAATCACAGCTCATGCTGCTCGGGGAGCGGACAAAACGTCAGTTCCGGATCGGGGACGCCGTCCGTGTCAAAGTCGACGCCGTCAATCTAGACGAGCGAACGATTGACTTCACGGTCGTCGGCATGCCGAAACGGGAACCATCGACGCGTCGCCAACCGACGACGATCAAAGCGAAAGGCGGTCGTCCGAAAAAGGATGAGAAAGACCGTCGCGGCGGTCGCGGTCGGGACGACAAGAAGAAGCGCGGCAAACCAGGAAGACCTGGGAAGCCGGGCAAACCAGGCGAGAAACCGAAACGTGACGGGGAGAAGTCTTCCCAAGGCCGTTCGGCACTCGACTTGAAGAAGAAAGACAAGCACAAACGAAAAGGCGACGCCAAACGAGGTGCGAAGAAGCGTCGCTGACGGGGAAGGGCTCGTCCCTTCCTCCGTATCTTGTAGATAAAGGACTGAATGTGTATGGCCAAGAAGAAAGATTCGAACGCACTCGCCCAAAACCGCAAGGCATCCTTTGATTATGCGATCGAGGATACGATTGAGGCAGGCATGGTGCTCACAGGGACGGAGATCAAGTCGGTCCGTCAATCGAAGATCAATATCGCGGATGCGTACGTCCGATTCGATGGGGGCGAGGCGACGCTTCACAACTGTCATATCAGCCCGTTCGACCAGGGGAACCGCTTTAACCATGAGCCACTTCGCGTCCGAAAGCTATTGTTGCATAAGAAGCAAATCAATCAGCTTATCGGGGCATCAGGGCGTGACGGTTACACGATCATCCCGCTCAAAGTGTATATCAAGAACGGGTTCGCCAAGTGCCTGCTCGGCGTCGGAAAAGGGAAGAAGAAGTACGACAAACGCGAGGACTTGAAGAAGAAAGATGCGAAGCGTGACGTCGACCGCGCGATGCGCGATCGGCAAAAATACTGACAACGAATCCTGATTGTGGTATATTAAATATAGTACCAATTACCACCCCGGGGACGTTATGGATTCGACGGGGGTAGGTCGGTCGTATGTGGCGTGTCGAGGGGTCGGCCTCGTTAAAACGCAAACGCCTATAACTGGCAAAACTAACACACAACTCGCAGCAGCCTAAGTGCCCTGCGGATCCTGACATCCATCGCTTGTGTGGATGACTTTCAGGGTCTCAAACTAAGCAAGCTACGCTTCAACCTCGCCGTCTGAGGGCGCGAAGAAGAGATGAAACAGACTGGATGCGACAACGCCTGTTTATCGGCAGTGTCACATCGAGATTCAATAGATAAACTACACACGTAGAAGCATACGTTACGATGCCTTCGGACGCGGGTTCGACTCCCGCCGTCTCCATTTTGAAGCAGTCTGTAACGACTGCAATCAATGATTTTCATGAAGACCTTCTAATTTCATTGAGATTAGAGGGTCTTTACTTTTGCTTGAGAGTCAGCCACAAAGAAAGGAAGGTGAAGAGCATGGGGAAATATCAACTAGACACGAGAAGCAAAGTAGCTGCGGCGAAATACCAAGACGGGAAAAAGCCGACTGTCTCGAACAAGAAGGAACGATTGAACAAGCTTCGTGAAGCGTATTTGCAGAAGCAACAAGAGAAGAAGTGATTTGACGAAGGATTATTGAGTGCCTGCTCATTAATCCTTTTTTTATGGATAGCGAAAACCGATTATTAGGTTTTTGAATGGATTCAAGGGATTGAGCATTCCTTTGTTGAATAGAAACTACGAGTTGTTTTTTGAAAATCGTCATGAAATTTACATATCAAAGGAGAATTCCTCATGTCTAAAAAATCGACGGAACTTATTGTGAATGGAGTCAAAAAATATGGTCCGACAGTGGTCGAACTTGCATTAAAACATAACAAAGAAATCATTGGAGCTTTAGAGTCAATCAATTTAAAGAAACGATTAAATAAATCCGATGATCTCAATCAAAACTCTAAAGTAGCTAAAGGCAAGAACAAGCATCCACGAAAGCAACGATATCAGTACTATTTAACTGAAGTGATTCCTACGTTGGATACTCGAAATCGCGATGAGTTACTTGAATATAAGTTGGAAGTGGAGCAATGTATTCAAAAAATCAAAATGGAGCAAGCACAAGACATCGTTATCAAAAAACAGATTCATGAGGGGCGGATAAAAGAGTGGGAAGCCATTCTCTCTTACATCGTGAGTCAAATAACAATCAAAGACTATATGGAATATTTAAGACTATTCAATAATCCAGAGTATCAAAGTGAATATTTCGCAGGCTTTAGAGGAGATGTAGAGAAATTTAAAAAACTGAATACGGTCGAGGAGTATGATGTGCTCGTTCAGTATGTTCATGAAAAAACAATGATTGATATCGAACAAATCAAAAGAGAGTTTTCTGCTCCTGTATGAAGCACCGCGATCCACTTCCTATCTGTATTCGTTATAATCAATAGTGCAACGAATAGATGGAGGTGAAGTCGTTGGGATGGGATTTAAGTGTCGCTGAGGCGAAAGATATGTATTTAACCGAATCTGACTTATGGCGCTTTACGCAACAATTTCTGATGAACGCTTCTCACACGACTACGTACAAACATGTATTGATGAAGGCGTTACTTGAATGTACAACAGAATTAAATGAATCAGGTGTCGTGTCATTCCATCAGATTGCTAAACATGTGACGAAAATCTATTGGAATCTCATTGTGACACATGGTTTGACACAGATGAATCAACTAGGAAAGCGGAGCGCTGTTGAAAAAGCGATGGTCTTCTTTCAGAAAGAAAATGACATCCCACGAGATTGGAACTTCGACCGCTTACCAGAACATCAACAAAGTCAATTGATCCGGAACGTGAATCAATTTTATAAAAAATACGTATATGGTTCTTTCTATCGCTCATTTAACGAAACGATTTACTCCTTTAATCGAAGAGAAGAGTGGATTCAGCTCGTTCCGGTGTATGTTGTATTTTTTGAAAAATACAAACGCATTCTAATGAACGTGACAAACTATCAGTTAGCCGTCTTCTTAGAGAAGTACAATTCACAAGATGCGATGAAACGGATCTTGAGTAAGCTGGAGTTTGTGTCTGTGCGTCAATCGCTTGAAGAGTTTAAACAAATTTTATTAAGCCACGGTCATTCAACATGTTTTTATTGCTTAAAGCCGGTAAAACAGATTCACGTTGATCATTTCATTCCTTGGTCTTATATGCAAAACGATGTCTTATGGAACTTTGTTCTTGCATGTCCGACGTGCAATACGAGCAAGAATAGTCGATTAGCGAAGATTGATTATCTTTATACTTTGGTAGAACGAAATCATGAACTGCGTACGTCAGAACATTTGTCTACATACAAAGAGTCAAAACTTATTCATTTGTATCATTACGCTGTTCAAAATGGATTTGAAAATAGTTGGGCACCGAAGGCGTGAAAAAAGTCGGACTACGGTTCTGCCTGTAAAAAAACTCTATTAATGAACGGTCAAACCGTCACCTTAACCTTCCAGAGAGTAAATGGAGAAATATAAATAAGCAATGCGTGAGTGGATAAGTAATGTCAAATGATTTAGAAACGTTAATTGTGTCAGGCCGATTTAAAGAAGTAAAAGATATCTATCAAACTACTGATTTTGAAACATTTAAATATGTTATGAAGAGTCTAACCTTCAAATTGGGAGTGGCGAATTAATGAAAAGGATTTGTGATTGTGAGAATTTGAAAAGAATCGCTATAGAGGCGGATATGGGGGCGGACCCGACATGGTGTGCGGTCTGTAAATACAATATAGAGATGGATGAGTTCGCGATTTCTGACCAATTGAAGCGTGATTTCCATGAATGGGTTAGTCGATTCGGGGAATGGATTGATTGGGACACGGATACACTTGCTAAAGGGTGGGAAATCAAGGTGGAACAACATAATCGAGAAGGAGACTTACTTTCGAAGCGTTTACAAGTAGCGCTTGGTGAAGCATATGAAATTGAATTCACTCCTTCAGACACAATTGAGGAAGGACACTTTTGACAGTTGTCCTTCCTCAACATTATATTATTTTGGCAATAGGACGCCTTGTCCGAAGCGAGAGTATGTCCCAAGTCGCCATACCTTTTCCATCGGTCCGTACGTGAAACGGCGAAGCCATAACATACTGAATACAATCAATACGATGTTGATGAGGATTGCCCATAATCCTGTTTCAATCGTTGTGAACGTCTGTCCGAATGTAGCAACAGTCACCATAAGTGCAGTCTGAAGCAAGTAATTCGTCAACGCCATACGACCAAATGCTTGAAGTGGGGCGAACCAGGAACGTGTCGTCCGTAGTTGACTCATATTGACAAGGACGGTGATATAGAACGTCGCTAAAAAGGGAGCTGACCAATTCGAATAGTCGAGCATACGGATATATGCTTGAATTTCTTCATTGGTCGGGGTGTAGCCGACGTTGAAATACGATAAGCTTGGTAAATTCGTATATTGTAGCCATACAAATCCGGCAGATAGGATGCCGGTGACGACTAGTCCAAGCTGCCAACGTACCCGGTGCGTATTGATGCGACGAAACACCTCATGCTGACCCGCTGCAAGCCCGAGCAAGATGAGAGCAAGTGGCATCAACAATTTCGTCCCGGTATAAGTGAAGGCAGCTAGTCCGATCAGACCTAGAAGCAAATTGACTGAACGAGGAAGACGGTATGCAAACAGGAGGAGTAGCCCGCTCACAGCGTATATCGTCAACGCCTCACCCGGCTGAAATTGCATATGAATCAAGCCGAAGCCAAGTAAGAGGAGCAATCGTTTCGTAAATAAAACGTAGGCGCGATCTCCGCGTTCTATTGCTCGATGGATAAAGAGGTAGAATCCGACACCAAACAAAAATGAGAAAATCATAAAGAACTTTCCATCGATGAAGATGTGCAGGGCATATACATAGTAATGTTCCATAATGGTGTTCGGGTCGCTCGGACGTAATAAACTGAGAATGTTCATAAAAATGATCCCGAATAAGGCGAAGCCTCGCAGTGTATCGAGAACATTGATTCGTTCGTTTGTAGGTGTTGCTGTCATGTAATTATCTCCTTTCAATTTCCTCTTCCGAGTATGAAGGGAGCATCTTACATGTTGTATGCGGTAACCTTACAAAATCCTGAACTTCACCAAGATTAACAATCCCAGAAATTGTATGTTACACTAGGTGAAAACGATTAGGCGTAAACAGATGACCATTCATTTTGATCAGATGACGGAACAAGAAGTCTCGCATTATGTGATTTGGTTGATTGACGATTATGCAAAAAATGTCGCGCGCAAGAGGAATCGACTCAATTGATTCGGGACCTCTTCCCAGACAATCAACCCGAGAAAGGACAGACGGTTGTTCATGTGATGAACGCAAACACTCGTGTCGGGATTTTGGGGTATGCGTTTCAAGCTGAATCGAACCGCATCTTCATTTATCACATTTTGATTGAAGAGATGTACCGTGGGCAAGGGTATGCGACAGCGGTGTTTGAGAAACTTGAAAGAGTTGCCTCAGAAGAACTTGGCGCAACATCCATTGGACTAAGTGTATTCGGCACGAATCCAGACGCACAGCGATTATATAAACGACTCGGATTCCAAGAAGCGTCCATCGCCATGAATAAACAGTTGTGAGAGGGTTTGATATGAAACTTTACTTGAAGTGGCTTTTGCCGGGATTGATGTTCACTCATCTTACAGCGAGCCGAGATTCGTGTCCACTATACCAGTAAAAACGGAGACCTTCTAGATGACGGTACTGGTTTAGATTTATCGTTTTAACAGTAATCCCACTCTTCAATCGGAAAGTGGGATTTGTTCAGTTAAACACTCGACTGATCCAGCGTTTGAAAAAGGGTTGGCCTGATTGTGTCACGCTATGATTGTCGATCTCCACCTCTTCGATTGTCTCATTCGGAGACGTCAATTGAATCGTCATCTCGTCACCAAACCCAGTCGTGACACCACTCTCAAATCGGAGTTTTCGCGTCACATACGCGTTTGCGTATAAGAAACCACCCTTTTCATACACTTGTACATCCTGAATCGTATAGTGGAATTGCTCGACCCAATCTCGTTGACCGAGGAGGAGACGGACGACGTCATCTTCGTGTGACAGTTTCGTTCGCTCAATGTTATCGAGTGGGGTATGTGCTTCAATCGCTGCTTGCTGTGCTTCTAAAATATCTTTGAAGTGATGTGTCGCAACTTCCGTCGTCCATGCAGCGGAACCTGTCTTTGACTCTGTCGCATAATGGAAAAGAGCAAATCCAATCAAGGCGAATAACGCCAAGACACTTACTCGTTTGAACTGTTTCATCGTCGAGCTCCTTCCATATCAATTCAAGATTGAAGACGTTAAAAGGTTGTCAATGGACCTCGCTATTACTCGAGAATGTGACTTATTGACCGGTGATTTGATCCACCCAATTCGCGACCAAGTCCGCGCTGCCATCTTGGAACATAAATATGGATACTCCGATCATCACAAGCCCGACTAAAATTAATCCACCTTGTTTTGCGCTACTTGCAATCCCTCGCACGATGAGGATCACTCCCAATCCAAGCAAAAGAAAATACCAGAATCCCATGAATATTCCTCCTTTTTCTAATTATTCTCATTTTATTACGTATCGAACGGACGGGCTCTACATACTTAGACTGATTTATTTTTTCGAAAAGACGGGTACATTACCTCTATGTGAAAATGAAGGGGAGTGAGCTTTATGCGGAAAACGATTGTCATTGCAGGGGCGAGCGGCTATATCGGCTCGAATGTGATGGAACAGCTGAAAGAAGAGTACGATATCGTCGCGTTATCGCGATCGACGAAGAATAAAGAAGATGAGGCCCATATCACGTGGCGTGCCTGTGATTTGTTCTCATACGAAGCAACGAAAGAAGCATGTGAGGGCGCGGATTACGCGATGTTCCTCGTGCACTCGATGATTCCGGACGGCGGCTTGACGCAAGCGACGTTCGAGGACATGGACGCGCTCATTGCGGATAACTTCGCCCGGGCGACGAAGGCGAACGATATCGAACAGATTGTCTATTTGAGTGGGATCATCCCGAAACAAGAGAAGACGTTGTCGCGTCACTTGAAGAGTCGACTCGAAGTCGAACGCATCCTCGGCGGACAAGGAGTACCGGTAACGACGATTCGGGCTGGACTGATCATTGGTCCGGAAGGTTCGTCGTTCCCGATTTTAGCGAAGCTCGTCAAACGGTTACCGACGATGATCTTGCCACGCTGGACGAAGACGGAAACACACCCGATCGACATCCGGGAAGCCGTTCAGGCACTCATCTCGGTAGTTGGTGCCGAGTCGCTTTACGACCGTCATATCGATATCGGGGGTCCTGAGGTGATGACGTATCGGAAGATGATCGAACAGACAGCCGAAGTCATGGATAAGCGTCGCGTCTTAATCGACTTCCCGTTCCCGACAATCAAACTGTCGCGTCTGTGGGTCATGGCGGTCACGGGTGAACCGAAGGCGACCGTCTACCCGCTCGTCGAGAGCATGGGGCACGCGATGGTGGCGGAAGATACCGTCGAAGGCATCGGTCAGGGAGAGATTCCGTTCAAACAGGCTGTCGAACATGCGCTTGAGAAAGAAGAGAAGCAGTCTTCGGGTAGTAAGAAGAAAAAGCAACCGAAATCGTATACGGTCCGCTCGATTCAGCGGTTCGGTCTGCCGGAAGAGAAGTCGGCGCTTTGGATGGCGGACACGTACTTCGAGTGGCTCGGTCGTTTTATGTATCCGCTCATTCAGACGACAAAAGAAGACGATGATTGGGAGATCGCGCTTCTCGATCCGTCATTCGTCGCGCTTCATCTATCGCTTGAACAGGAAGCGACAGACGATATGGCATCCTTTGCGATTGACGGGGGCAAGTTTGTCAAATTGAGTGAAGAGGATAAGACAGGGCGTCTCGAGTTCCGACGATTACCGGAGTCAGATGAAGGACTCGTCGCCATCCATGAGTTCGTACCGGCCCTCCCATGGTGGTTCTATACGAAGACACAGGCGAAAGCCCATCTCCTCGTCATGTGGCTGTTCGGTCGTCACGTGAAGTTGTTGGCGAAAGATGCAGAAGACGGCGATCAAGTCGTAGAGGCTCCGACGAATTAAAGGGAGACGCATCGAAAGGTGCGTCTTTTTCTTTTGTACATTCTGTTAACGTTTTTCTCAACCCGTTTACAAGCCTTCTTTCCAGGCGTACACTAAACTCGTTTTTGAACTGATTGGAAAGAAGGAATGTATGATGCAAGACTCACTCTCCACGCGTGAGATGTGGCAAAAAGACATCTCGGCCGGAATCACGGTCGGTGTCGTCGCCATCCCGCTCGCCATGGCATTCGCCATCGCCTCAGGGGTCCCGCCGGTGTACGGGCTCTACACGTCCATCTTCGCTGGAATCCTCGTCAGCCTGTTCGGGGGTTCGACGTTCCAAATTGCCGGGCCGACGGGAGCGTTCATCCCGATTGTCTCGGGTGTCGTTCTCGCATACGGATATGAGGGATTGCTCGTCACGACCGTTCTTGCGGGGATCTTACTGCTCCTCATGAGTGTACTTCGGGTCGGACGGCTCATCCGCTTCATGCCCCGTGCCGTCACCATCGGCTTCACGGCAGGGATCGCCGTCGTCATCTTCGTCGACCAGCTCGATGAGTTGTTCGGGGTCACGTTTAAAAAGGCGCCGCACTTTCATGAGAATCTGCTTCGTCTCGGTCAGGCGCTTCCCGAAGCATCGATGTGGCCGATTGTCATTGCTGGGATCGGCTTTTTGACGCTCTGGCTCGTGCCGAAGCTGCCGTTCCGTTTACCGCTCTTACTCATGGCGATGCTCGTCCCGACGTTCGTCAGTCTCCTCATCCCAGGTAAAGTCGCGACAATCGGGAGTGCCTACGGCGGTATCCCAAGCGGACTGCCAGAATTCAACTGGCTCGCGATTGACGTCGACTTGATCACCACGCTCCTTCCGTCTGCGTTCGCCATCGCCTTCCTCGGTGCGCTCGAGTCACTTCTTTCGGGAACGGTCGCCGATGGGATGGCGGGGACGAAGATGAAGCCAGACAAGGAACTGTTCGGGCAAGGGCTTGCGAACGTGATCACACCGTTCTTCGGTGGAATCCCCTCGACAGGTGCCATCGCTCGGACGGCGACAAACATTCAAGCGGGAGCGGTCAGCCGACGCGCCGGTGTCATTCACGGCATCACGGTCCTCGTTGCAGTGCTCGTCCTCGCGCCGTTTGCGAGTTACGTGCCGCTCGCCGCACTCGCTCCAATTTTGATGCGGGTCGCTTGGAACATGTCCGAGCGTCATCACGTGATGGCGATGTTACGTCATCGTTCATCCGAGTCGCTCGTCCTTCTCGTCACGCTACTGTTGACGGTATTCGTCGACTTGGTCGTCGCCGTCGAGGTCGGGGTCATCTGTGCGCTCGCGCTCTTCGCGAAGCGGATGGCGGATACGATTGATGTGCGTGAACGGACAGAACGGTATGTCACGCGGGACGGACAAATCGTCTTCAGTGTCGAAGGTCCGCTCTTCTTCGGTGCGGTCGAGTTGTTCGAGCACGTCCTCCATCACATCCATCGGGAACCGAACGTGTTCATCTTCAACTTTCACCGCTGTCCGGTCATCGACGTGACCGCGGTCGAAGAGTTGCGGCGTGTCATCACCGAGCTGAAAGTAGCCGACCGGCATGTCATCTTCGCGCACCTGTCACCGTCGGTCCGGGCAACGCTTGCTCACTATGGACTACTCGACGGGATCGAGACGTTCGAGACAACACAAGAGGCAATCGAGGCGTCTTAACGAACGGACAAGATCTCTCCGAATGGGACGCGCCGTATTTCACCGTCGAACAGTTCGACTTCGCGCTCGGCATAATAGATGGCGTGGACGTAGCCGCGCATGCTTTTCGTTAAGCCGTCTACGAACAAGGTCACCTCGACCTGGTCGCCTTCACGAATGGCGCGTTCGAGCTCGGTCTGCCAGAGATAGAGAAGCTGTTCGTCCAAATCGGGCAGCTCGATCTTTTGGATTTGGGCATAATAACGTTTCAGTAGGGCGACGTGCTCGGGCATGAGAAATGGGATCCATTTCAACTCACCCCGGTCACGATAGCGGGTCTTACTCATGAGGAATCGCCTCCTTGTTTGTGTCCGCCAATTAAACGTTGGCGCGTCCGAAGCGGACTGTCTTTCAGTAAGCTCGATGCCGGTCGGATTGTGCCGCGACCGAATCGGACGTTCAAACCGTCAATCAAATCGAGGAAGTCGAGCCGTTTCGCCTTCGCCCATTCGTCTTCGAAGAACGACAATTGGACGTGGTCGCTCCGTGGCTCGAGTTTGCCGAGTGCGACCGAGACGTAGCGGACGGCCTCTGTCTCTTCCCAGCCGTCTAAAAATAGTTGCAATAAGATCGGTAAAAATTCTTGCTCGTCCGCTGTGAAGCGGGGGAGTTTCTTTTGTTTGCTGAACCCACCTCGGTCACTCGTCCGCGTATAACGTACCCCGAGATGAATCGTTCCCCCGACGAGTCCTGCTTGCCGGGTCCGCATCCCGACTTCGACCGCAATCGCTTGTAGGACGAGCCGGATCGAGGAATACGTCGTGTAATCTTTCATGAGGGTGATTCCGTGTCCAATCGACTTCGGTCGCGTCCGTTTCGCCCCGAACAAGGAACTCGCCGGCAAGATGGTCGGCGACTCATCGATGCCCCAGGCGTGATGCCAGAGTTCGGCACCGATCACGCCGAATTTTTCATGAAGAGACTCGAGCGGATAGCGGGCCAAATCACCAATCGTGAAAATGCCGAGTCGCTGCAAGTGGACCGCCATCTTCGCCCCGACGCCCCACATCTTCTCAATCGGGGCAGGGTGAATCAGTCGCTCGACGTCATGGAGGAAACATGTGGCGACACCTTTCTTTTTCGCATGCAAGTCGAGGACGAGCTTGGCGAGGACGTTGTTCGGTCCGATGCCGATGGTCACAGGGATGCCCGTATAGCGAAAAATCGTCGCACGCATGAGGTGGGCGACGTGCTCGTCACTACCGAACAACCGCTCCGTTCCCGTCATGTCGACGAGCGTCTCGTCAATCGAGTAGACGCGAATCGCTTCGGGCGGGGCGAACTGATGGAGGATGTGGATGATTTGGATGGAGACGTTCAAGTAATGACTCATCCGTGCCTCGGCATACAAAACGTCCCGTCGTTCGTGCCACGGGAGGCGGTCGATGTGGAAGCGACGCGATCCGGTCTTGATGCCGAGTTGCTTCATCTTCGGGGTCGCCGCCAGGACGAGTGCCCCGCTATCCTGTAAATTCGAGAGGACGACGAGCTTCGTGCGGTAAGGATTTTTGTTGCGCGCGGCACACTCGCAACTGGCATAGAACGAGACGCTGTCGATACAAAAGATTCGTCTGCGCATCGTCACCACTCCTTTTTTACGAACAAATGTTCTGTTTTTCTCATCGTAACACGGTCTCACGCCGTCTCAAATAGTGAATTGAAAATATTTTTACAAAGACTTTTTGAAAATTAACCAAAATTTATAGGTTTTTAACATGACAAAAACCAACTTTTAGGAAGTTTTCGTAAAAAAATCTCCGAATTCACTCGATTTTCGTTATAATAGACGAGTATGTAACAGATGAATTGACAGAAAGATGGAGGCTATTAGTGTGATCCAATTTGTAAAACAATTAACGAATGATCAAAGCCGGCGTTTGAAAGCGTACGAACGACGGGTCGCGCGAATCAACGACTTAGAGACAACGATGCAAGCACTCTCGGATGACGAGATGCGTACATATACGGAGACGCTCAAGGCACGTCTCCTAGATGGAAAGAAAGTCGATGACATCGCCGAAGAAGGGTTCGCCCTCGTCCGCGAAGCATCGGTCCGCGTGCTCGGGATGCGTCATTACGACGTCCAGCTCATCGGTGGATTCGCCCTTCTCGAAGGGAATATCTCGGAGATGCCGACAGGGGAAGGGAAGACCCTCGTCGCCGCTTTGCCGAGTTACGTCAAGGCGCTTGAAGGAAAAGGGGTCCACGTCATCACCGTGAACGATTATTTGGCGAGACGTGACGCCGAACAAATCGGTAAAATCCATGACTTCCTCGGTTTGACGGTCGGCTTGAACGTGCCGGACATCGAACCGGATGAGAAGCGTGCCGCTTATCAGGCAGATATCACGTACGGGGTCGGGACCGAGTTCGGGTTCGACTATTTGCGTGACCACCTCGTCGGGAAGCCGGAAGAGCGCGTCCAGCGCCCGTTCCATTTCGCTCTCGTCGACGAAGTGGACAGCATCTTGATCGATGAGGCGAAGACGCCGCTCATCATCGCACAAAAGGACCGCTCACACATCCGCTTGAAACAACTCGCACAGCAAGTCATCTCGAACTTTGAAGAGACGGACTATGAAGTCGATTTGGAATCGAAGGCAGCCTCGTTCACAGAAGCGGGAATTACTAAGATCGAAGAGTTGTTCGCCATCGACAACTTGTTCAGTGCGTCGCATCAGGTGCTTTATCACTATCTCGTGCAAGCTCTCCGTGCGAACGTGTTGTTCGAGCTCGATGTCGACTATATCGTTCGTGACGACAAGATCGAGCTGATCGACTTGTTCACGGGACGTATCATGGAAGGACGTAGTCTCTCGGAAGGATTGCATCAGGCGCTTGAAGCGAAAGAAGGCGTCACGATCACCGAGGAGAACAAGACGACGGCGGAGATCACGATCCAGCACTACTTCCGCATGTATCCGCTCGTCGGCGGGATGACGGGGACGGCACAGACGTCACGCCAAGAGTTCTTGAAGACTTACAACATGGACGTCGTGCAAGTGCCGACGAACCGTGAACGGAAACGAATCGACCATCCGGACCGTATCTTCATGACGATCGAACAGAAGTATGCGGCCGTGACGGAAAAAGTCGACGAATTGCATGCGATGGGACGTCCGGTCTTGATCGGGACGACATCGATCGCGCAATCCGAGGCGATCAGCAAACATTTGAAGAAGAAACGGATCAAACATGACGTGTTGAATGCGAAGACGGTCGCGCAAGAAGCCGATATCATCGCCGACGCCGGGCAATTCGGGAAAGTGACGATTGCGACGAACATGGCCGGACGCGGAACGGACATCATGCTCGATGCGAAATCGAAAGCTGCAGGTGGACTATTCGTCGTCGGGACGGAACGTCATGAGTCGCAACGTGTCGACAATCAGCTTCGAGGACGCTCTGGACGCCAAGGTGACCCAGGGGAGACCGAGTTCTTCGTCTCGCTCGAAGATGAAATCGTGAAACGATATGCTGCGCAAAAACTAGAGCGCGTCGAGAAGAAACTGAAGCCGAACGCGACAGGTGAAATCTCGTCAAAAGAAGCGATCGATGTGGTGGAATACGCCCAGACGACGATTGAAGGAATCGGCGTATCGATCCGCGACTACTTGTTCAAGCTCGATGACGTCTTGAACGAACAACGGAACATCATCTATACGATTCGCGACCAAGCCGTCAATGCCGATGCGGATGCCATCACGAAAAACGTGCTCAGCATGATGCGTCTCGCCCTCGAGAACAGTATCGATATGCACGTCTCGGACGAACTCGTTCCGGAAGAATGGTCAGTCGCCGAATTGAAAGAAGACTTGCGCTATTTGACGATGCAAGAGCCGACTTGGTCGAATGACATCGCGGATACGTACGAGTTGAAAGAAGCGTTGAAGGATTGGATGGAAGAAATCATCCAAAAAACAGAAGCGCGCCTTACGCGAGAAGACGTCGTCTTATTCACGAAAGAGTCGCTCCTTCGTGCCCTTGATACGAAATGGACGGACCACTTGACGATGATGAGCGGATTGAAAGAAGGAATCGGTCTACGGAGCTATGCCCAAGAAGATCCAAGTCGTCTCTTCAGCAAAGAAGGGTTGGACATCTTCGAACAGACGTATGTCAACATCGCCCGTGACGTGACGGTAGAACTATGCCAGCTCGACCTGTACTTCGTCGAGACGGCAGAGGAGGAAGTGTAATGTTAGGATTTCGTAAGCGAAAACAAATCGAGACAGGCAAAACGGAAGAAGGGCGTCAGTTGACGCTCGTCTTCGATGATGAGATGGGAATCCCGAAAGAAGATGAGTACGTCTTCCGTTATCATGCGAAACGACTCCCGGCACTCCTCGACAACCAGCTCTCAATCGAACTGTTGAGCGCAGAATCGCTCGGTCAGGACTTGTCGATTGTCGCGTTGTTCCGCAACACGCTCCCGAGTTCGTTTGAAATCAACGAACTTCCCGTCTTGTTGCTCGACGCGAACAACATGCCGCTCGGACGAAAAGTGTTGGAACGTTCGGCGCTCCCGAACTTCGAGCCGTGGACGAGTAAGCCTGTCTACCTCGATTTCCTTCAAGATGAATTGTTTGGCGAGATTGACACGTCTGCACCACTTCGTCTCGTCTTCCAAATGAACCCGATCGACGCGATCCAAGCCATCTCACGTGAGGCGATGGAACAGTTCTCGCCAGGGGCGTGGCAACAAGTGATGCGCACGAACGTTGCGACACCACCGGTCGGGGAAGACGAGTTCAACATGATGCTCGTCGCCGTCGAACAAGACGAGACGCGTGTCACGACGACACTCCTTCTCCGAAACGGCTATGCCCACGATTTGAATGTGGAACAACTCCCACTCGAACTCATGAGTGGAGAAGAAGTTGTCGGTCTCACGACAATCCGTCTTGAGAACCCGGTCCACAGCAAACATGCCTACCCAATCTCCGTCACGTTCGAGAACGTGGAAGGGGACGGCCCGTTCACCGTACGGATTAAACGCTCATAAGACGAAAGACCTAATTTCTGTAAAGGAAATTGGGTCTTTTTTATACAAAATTTTAATAGAAGGTCAACGAGGCTGGTGTTATATTGAGTATGGTTAGACACTTATCAACCAGACAAAGGGGACAATCACATGAAAAGTGCATGGAAATGGTCGATCGCGACCGCGCTCGTGTTACCAACCGTTTTACCGCTTCAGGCACCAAACGTTTTGGCAGAAGTCGACGAGGATATCGTCAAGCTCCGTTTCTTAGAGACGACAGACTTACATACGAACATCACGAACTATGACTACTTCCAAGACAAGGTCGACAATACGATCGGGTTGACGAAAGTCGCGACACTCATCAATGAACATCGTACAGCCGCTGGGGAATCGAACACGTTCTTGTTCGATAACGGCGATACGATTCAAGGGACACCATTTGGCGACTACGTCCGTGAGCTTCAAGCTGGCAAGAATGAAGCGTTCGAGCATCCGATGTATAAAGCGATGGCAGCACTCAACTATGACGCCGTCACACTCGGGAACCACGAGTTCAACTTCGGTCTCGAGTTCTTGTACAACGCGATGGAAGGATCGAAAGGGAAGCTCCGTTTCGTCAACTCGAACGTGAAAGATTTAGAAGGCAACCCAATCGTCTCGAAGTTCAACGTGGATGGACAAGAGGTCCAAATCATCGAACGGACGGTCACAGACTTGGACGGGGAAACACATACAATCAAAGTCGGTGTGTTCGGTGTCGTTCCGCCGAAAATCATGTCATGGGATTCAGGGAACCTACAAGGCCGCGTGACGGCAGAAGATATCATCCCATCGGCGCGTGAATCGGTTCAAAAATTGAAGGACCAAGGAGCAGACGTCGTCGTCGCGCTCGCGCACTCAGGCATCGGCGAAAGTGCGGCACTTGCGGACGAACAACTCGACAGCGAAGAGAACGTCGGATATGCGCTCACGAAGATTGATGGGCTCGATATGGTTATGACGGGGCACCAGCACGGTCGCTTCCCGGATGCGAAAGGTATGTTCGCGTCGTTCCCGAACGTCGATATGGCAAAAGGGACAATCAACGGGAAACCGGTCGTCATGGCGAACAACCAAGGGAAAGACCTCGGCGTCATCGATTTCGAACTCGAACTCGTCGATGGCAAATGGGAGATTCTTGACGCATCGGCCGCGCTCGACACGGTGACAGCCGATACGGCGGTCGACCCGACAATCCAGGCGTTGATCGAAGACGACCACTTGGCGACGATCGACTACATCAACCAGCCGGTCGGTCAAATTCAAGACGATATTCAAAGCTACTTCGCGCTCGTCCGTGACGATGCGTCGGTCCAGTTCGTGACGAACGCACAGAAATGGTACGTCGAGAAAGAGCTCGAGACGAACCCTGAGCTTTCACCTTACAAAGGCCTGCCACTCTTGTCGGCAGGGGCACCGTTCAAAGCGGGTGGGCGTGAGTTGACGGACGCAAGCTATTACACGAACATCCCGAAAGGTCAAATCGCCTTGAAGAACGTGGCGGACCTATATGTCTATCCGAACACGCTTGAAGTCGTCAAAGTGACAGGGAAAGACGTCATGGACTGGCTCGAGATGTCAGCGGGGGCATATGACCAAATCGAGACAGATGGGGAAAATCTCCTCAACCTCCAGTTCCGTAGCTATAACTTCGACGTCCTCGACGGTTTGACGTATGAGATCGATGTCACAGGTCCGGCGAAGTTCGATGTCGGCGGGAAGCTCGTCAACGAGAACGCCAATCGTGTGAAGAACGTCGAGTATAACGGTCAACCGATCACGATGGACCAAGAGTTCTTGGTCGCGACGAACAACTACCGTGCCGGCTCGTCTTCGTTCCCGGGTCTCGGTGGCGGGAAGAACATCGTCTATCGCTCAGCGTATGAGACACGTAACGTCATCTCGGACTATATCGTGTCGAGTGGCAGCAACTTGGACTATAAAGCCGACAACAACTGGAAGATTGTCACGGACGCAAAACGTTCTGTGACATTTGAGACAGCAGATGCCGGCAAGCAATACTTGAACCTTTACGAAGGCATCGAAGCGACAGACGCGACTCGTGCGGACGCAGCGGGGCGTCTCTTCCGGACGTATACGCTCGGTCTCGAGCCGACAGCACCAGAGTTCGTATTGACCCTCACGGTAGATACAATCAAACCAGGTTCAAAACGCGTGACGGGTATGACGGCTCCTGGAGCTGACGTGACGCTTCGCGACGGCAATCGTCTATTGGCTGAGACGGTCGCAAATGAGAACGGGGAATATGTACTGTCTGTCAAACCGCTCAAGCTTCGCCAAACAGTCGAAGTCGTCAGTGAAAAAGACGGTCAGACGAAGTCAGAAATGAAAGTCGTCGGTGCCGGCCACGTCGGTGAACCAGCGCTTCGTTAATTGGAAATGAGCTTCCTGAATGGGGGCTCATTTTTTGTGGCAAAAATGTGAATGAAAACCCTTACATCCCATAGATTTTTCTTGTATAATCAATCATGTAATCGGTTACATGACACATGTAAACCGAAGAGCTGACGGGGATCAGCTACATATGGACGGAAAAGGGGACTGACAGATGATTACATTCTTTGTCGCACTCGCACTACTTTTGGTCGGGTATTTGGTATATGGTCGTTACGTCGAGAAGACGTTCGGCATCAAGGAAGAGCGGACGACGCCCGCTTACGCTTCCCAGGACGGCATCGACTACGTGCCGATGGGTAAAAAACGGAACTCGATGATTCAATTACTGAACATCGCCGGTGTCGGACCAATCTTTGGACCGATCATGGGGGCGCTCTACGGACCGGTCGCATTTCTTTGGATTGTCTTCGGGTCGATTTTTGCCGGGGCGGTACACGACTATTTGACAGGAATGATTTCCCTTCGGAATAACGGGGCACACTTGCCACAACTAGCGGAGAAGTTCCTCGGACGCTCGCTCCGCCATATCGTCAACGGATTCGCACTTTTACTTCTGTTACTCGTCGGAACGGTGTTCGTCACGTCTCCGAGTAACATGATCAACAACTTGTTCGATGGGAATGCATCGACGCTCATGTTCGTCATCTTCGGCGTATTCGCCTACTATATTTTGGCGACGCTTCTCCCGGTCGATAAGATTATCGGGCGCATCTACCCGTTCTTCGGGGCACTACTCGTCGTCAGTGCTATCGGGATTGCGGTCAGCTTGTTCGCACAAGGCTACCAAATCCCAGAAATGACATTGACGAACATGCATCCGGACGGCTTGCCAATCTGGCCGCTCCTCTTCTTCACGATTTCGTGTGGGGCGCTCTCTGGCTTCCATGCGACACAGTCGCCGATCATCTCGCGGACGACGATGAAAGAAAGCAACGGCCGTGAGATTTTCTACGGTATGATGATCGCGGAAGCGGTCATCGCCATGATTTGGGCTGGGGCTGCGATGGCCATCTTTGAGCCAGGTGAATTGCTCGGACTCATCAACTCAGGGACGCCGGCACTCGTCGTCCAAGAAGTGGCAACACTCATGCTCGGTAGTATCGGTGGGACGCTCGCGATTCTCGGTGTCATCGTCTTACCGATCACATCAGGCGACACGGCATTCCGTAGCGCCCGTATGATCATCGCGGACTACTTGTCGATCGCACAGAAGAAGTTCTCGTCACGCCTCTGGATCGCACTGCCACTCTTCGCGATCTCATACGTGCTCACGAACATGGACTTCCAGATGCTCTGGCAGTACTTCAACTGGGCGAACCAGACGACAGCGGTCATCGCACTGTTCGTCGGGGCGATGTACCTGTATATTAAAGGACGCAACCACTACATCGCGCTCCTTCCGGGGACGTTCATGTTGTATGCAGTCTGGTTCTATATTTTGACGGCACCAATCGGATTCAAGCTGGATGGGGTCCTTCCGTATGTCATTTCGACACTCGGTACGTTGACGCTGCTCGTCTTGTTCCACAAACGGGCACGCGCGATGCGGGCTGCACAAATGGAATGTGACGTTCCAGTGAAAGAAGTCGCATAATCTCGACACGGGCTAATCGGTAGCCCGTGTTTTCGATTGCGTTTAAATCGGGAAATGTCCATACTAGAAGGAACAGTTATGGAAGGTGGGAGCATATGAAACAAGAACAACTCAAAGAGATGCTCCATGCCGACACGCTCGGGGAAGAGATTGCGAGCGCGATCACGCACGGCTTAGGAGTCATCTTCAGCATCGTCGCCCTCGTCTTGCTCGTCATGAGCGCGACAGAAAGTGGGAGCACGTGGAACGTCACGGCGGTAAGTGTGTTCGGGGCATCGATGATTTTACTCTACTTATTCTCGACGCTCATGCACGCCATCCCGCATCCACGGGCGAAGCGGGTGCTGCAAGTGTTCGACCACGCGGGGATTTACTTACTCATCGCCGGAAGCTATACGCCGTTCGCCCTTGTGACCCTTCACGGGACGCTCGGCTGGACGTTATTCGGGATCGTATGGGGAGTGGCGATTCTCGGAATCGTCTGGAAACTGTTTTCGACCGGGAAGTATATGTGGGTGTCGAATGTGACGTATCTCGCACTCGGCTGGATTTGCATCATCGCCATCCGTCCGCTATATGAATCACTCGGGCATCAAGGGTTCATGCTTCTCCTCGCAGGAGGGATCGCCTATTCGGTCGGAATCGTGTTTTATGTGTGGCAAAAACTGCCGTTCAACCATGCGATTTGGCACTTGTTCGTCCTAGCCGGAAGTGTGTTCATCTTCCTCAGTATTTTGCTCTATGTCGCACCTTCGACAAGCCTATAAGACAGCCGTCCTACGGGGCGTCTGTCTTTTTTGAAAAGTTGGGAAGAAAGTGCTGCAAACGGTTACAAAAATACAGACGAATTGACGTTTGTGTGTCATAATAATTGCAGACATCATCATAGAGATAGATGGGTGTAAAAGTAAGGGGGAAAATCAGATGGAAAAAGTGTTGCGCGATGGATTTATCTACATGTCACAAAACAAAACACTCAACAGTTTGGCAAAGAAATATGGCCTACGATTTGGTGCATCACGCTTTGTAGCAGGGGAAGACTTTAAGGCTTCCGTTCCGACGATTCGCGAATTGAACGCGAAAGGGTTGTCGGTCACGGTCGACCACCTCGGGGAATTTATTAAGACGGTCGAAGAAGCGAATACGAATCGTGACGAAATCATTCGTGCGATTGAAATTATGGCAGAAGAGCAATTAGACGCCTATATGTCCCTTAAATTGACGTCACTCGGATTCGACATCTCGGACGAGTTGATTGAAGACAACATGCGTCAAATTCTAACGGTCGCACGAGAAGTAGGGGTCTTTGTCGCCATCGATATGGAAGATGAGCAGCGTTGTGAGAAGACGCTCGAGTTGTTCAAGAAGCTGAAGGGTGAATATGACGGTCTCGGAACGGTCATCCAGTCGTACTTGTATCGCTCGGAAGATGACATCAATCACCTCGCACCGCTCAAGCCGAACCTCCGGATTGTCAAAGGGGCGTATAAAGAGCCGGCGACGGTCGCGTTCCCTGAAAAAGAGGACGTCGACCATAACTACGTGAAGCTCGTCAAACTCCATCTTGCGAACGGAAACTACGCATCCATCGCGACACACGATGACCATATGATTGACGCCGTCATCGAGCACGTCAAAGAAAACAACATTCCACTCGACCAGTTCGAGTTCCAGATGCTATACGGCATCCGCGTCGAGCGTCAACTCGAGCTCGTGCGCCAAGGGTATAAAGTCCGTGTCTACGTGCCATACGGCCGTGACTGGTACGGTTACTTCATGCGCCGCCTCGCGGAGCGTCCGGCAAACGTGGCGTTCGTGTTAAAAGGAATGGTCAAACGATAAGAGGAAAGGCACATGACAGAGCTTGAACTGCTCCCCGTCAAGTAGACAGGGCAAATAATGAAAACCAAACTAGGCGGCTTGAGTCCTGTATTCGACAGGG